>NZ_JAGYFZ010000025.1:0-69944 GCF_019946675.1 Pseudomonas sp. BF-B-15 | reverse complement strand
CTGCAAGCCCCCCCGATATCGCCATAAAACGAGCACTTCCGGTGAATCCAGAAGCGCCCTGAGCGGCATTGAAGGTTTTATCCAGAAGGCCTGCAAAAGCTTGATACAGCTTGGCTGAGCCCTGTGACGAACAAGAGGGGAGACGATGAAGGCAGTTATTTTGGCGGGCGGCCTGGGCACGCGCATCAGTGAGGAGTCGCACCTCAAACCCAAGCCGATGATTGAAATCGGCGGCAAGCCAATTCTCTGGCACATCATGAAGCAGTACTCCGCTCACGGGATCCATGACTTCGTGATTTGCCTGGGCTACAAGGGCTACGCGATCAAGGACTTCTTCGCCAACTACTTCCTGCACACCTCTGACGTCACGTTCGACATGTGCAATAACCGCATGGACGTTCACCAGAACTACAGCGAGCCATGGCGCGTCACGCTCATCGATACCGGTGAAGACACCATGACCGGCGGGCGCTTGCGTCGGGCCAGCCGCTACCTGGAAAACGAAGACGCGTTCTGCTTCACCTACGGCGACGGCGTGTCCGATTTGAACATCGGTGCCCTGGTGGACTTCCACCTGTCCCACGGCAAGCTCGCCACGGTCACGGCGGTTCAGCCGCCTGGCCGTTACGGCGCGCTGGAACGCGACGGTCACCTGGTCCGCGGTTTTACTGAAAAGCCGCGCGGTGACGGAGGCTGGATCAATGGTGGCTTCTTTGTGCTGTCGCCCAAGGTCCTGCCGCTGATTACCGCCGACGAGACGGTTTGGGAATCCGAGCCTTTGGTTGGCCTGGCCAGCAGCGGTCAACTGGCTGCCTACCAGCACGATGGTTTCTGGCACCCGATGGACACCCTGCGCGATAAAAACCATCTGGAGCATTTGTGGCAGAGCGGGGAGGCCCCATGGAAGCAATGGGACTGAGCCCGGAATTCTGGCGCGGCAAGCGAGTTCTGCTGACGGGCCACACCGGTTTCAAAGGCAGTTGGCTGACGTTGTGGCTGCAAAGCCTCGGCGCGAAAGTCAGCGGGTTTTCCCTCGATCCGTCCACCGAGCCGAGCCTGTTCGAACTGGCACGTGTCCACGAAGGCATCAACGATCAGCGCGGCGACCTGCGTGATCTGGGGGCCCTGCTTGAACTGATCGCCGACACCCAACCGGAAATCGTCCTGCACCTGGCGGCCCAGCCGCTGGTGCGCGAGGGATATCGCGATCCGCTGGGGACTTACTCCAGCAACGTCATGGGCACCCTGAACCTGCTTGAAGCGATCCGTCAGGTCGGCGGCGTGCGCGCCTGCGTGCTGGTGACCACCGACAAGGTCTACGCCAATCAGGAATGGTTGTGGCCATACCGTGAAAACGAAGCCCTCGGCGGCCACGATCCTTACAGCAGCAGCAAAGCCTGCTGCGAGTTGCTGGCGCAGTCGTATGCGGCATCGTTTTTCCCGGCCGAGAAGTATGCCGAACACGGTCTGGCCCTGGCCACGGCCCGAGCCGGCAACGTGTTGGGCGGCGGTGATTTTGCCCCTGAACGTTTGATTCCTGATGTCCTGAAAGCCTGGTCCGCCGACGAGCCGGTAACCCTGCGCTACCCGCAAGCCGTCCGCCCGTGGCAACACGCGCTGGAGCCGCTGGCCGGTTACCTGCAGCTGGCCGCCGCTCTTTACGAGCGAGGCCCCGAGTTCGCCGGTGCGTGGAACTTCGGCCCGAGCGAAGCGGACATGTGCAGCGTCGGCGAAGTGGTCGAGCTGCTCGCCAACCGTTGGCCACAAGCGCGCGGATTGCGCATCGAACCGAGTGAACTGCATGAAGCAGGCCTGTTGCGCCTGGACAGCAGCCGCGCCCGCCAACTGTTGGCCTGGCAGCCGCGCTGGTCGTTGCAACAATGCCTGACCCAGACCCTCGACTGGCATCTGGCCTGGCAAAACGGCGACGACATGCGTGGCATCACGTTGGGTCAGTTGAACCTGTACCGAGGCGCGCTGTGAGCGAGTTTTCGTTGAAGGCGCTGCCGCTGACGGGTTTGTTCAGCGTGCAGCACAAACGCTTCGAAGATGATCGCGGGCACTTCGCCCGGTTGTTCTGCGAGGGCAGCCTGAGCGCCTTCGGCCAAGCGTTTTCCATTCGCCAGATCAACCATTCCTGCACCCGCGCACGCGCGAGTGTGCGTGGTCTGCATTACCAGAATGCCAACGCACCGGAAGCCAAGCTGATCACCTGCCTGCGTGGTGAAGTCTGGGATGTGGCGGTGGACTTGCGGCCCGACTCCGCAACGTTCCTGCACTGGCACGCCGAACATCTGCGCGCCGGTGACGGTCGCAGCCTGCTCATTCCTGCCGGTTTTGCCCACGGCTTCCAGACCCTGACCGACGACGCCGAATTGCTTTACCTGCACAGCGCCGATTACGCGCCGGAGCATGAAGGCGGCTTGTCGGTGAACGATCCACGGCTGGCGATTGCCTGGCCGTTGCCTGTCAATAATCTGTCAGCCAGGGACGCCAGCCATCCCTTGCTCGATGAACGTTTCGCTGGAGTGCGTCTATGAACTGCCGTGGTTGCGGTACTCCTTTGGCCTTGCCGCTGATCGATCTCGGCACCTCGCCGCCGTCGAACGCCTACGTTCGTGCCGATCAGCTGGAACAGGCCGAACAGTGGGTGCCACTCAAGGTTGCGGTGTGTCAGCAGTGCTGGTTGGTGCAAACCGAGGATTACACCAGCGCCGACAGCCTGTTCGACGCTGAGTATGCGTATTTCAGTTCGTTCTCCAGCACCTGGCTGGCGCATGCCGATCGCTACGTCGCCGAGATGGTCGAGCGCTTCGGCCTGACCGCCGACAGTCGTGTAGTGGAAATCGCTGCCAACGACGGTTACCTGTTGCAGTACGTCGCCGGTCGCGGCATTCCTTGCCTGGGCGTTGAGCCAACCCGCAGCACCGCGCAAGCGGCGCGGGAAAAAGGCCTGGAGATCCGCGAGTTGTTCTTCGGCCGTCACACCGCTGCGCAATTGGTCAGCGAAGGCTGGTCCGCGGACCTGATGGCTGCCAACAACGTGTTGGCCCACGTGCCGGACATCAATGATTTCCTCGGCGGCTTTGCGACCCTGCTCAAGCCGACCGGCGTGGCGACGTTCGAGTTTCCGCAACTGCTGACACTGATGGCCGGGCAACAGTTCGACACGCTGTATCACGAGCACTATTCCTACCTGTCCCTGACCGCCGTGCAGACATTGTGCGAACGCAACGGCCTGGAAGTGTTCGACGTCAGTCAGCTGTCGACCCACGGCGGTTCGCTGCGGGTTTTCGTCCAGCGTGCCGATGGCGTTCGTCGTGACGTGCAGCCTGCGGTTGCTCAGCAACTGCAAGCCGAAATCACCGCCGGTGTGAAAACCCCCGAGTACTACGCGACCCTCGCGCCAGCCGCCGAGGGCATCAAGCACCAATTGCTGCGCTTCTTGTTGCAGGCGAAAGCCGATGGCAAACGAGTGGTCGGTTACGGCGCCGCCGCCAAGGGCAACACGTTGCTCAACTACGCCGGGGTCAAGCCTGATCTGTTGGCCTGGGTCGCCGACGCCAATCCGCACAAACAGGGCAAGTTCTTGCCTGGCAGCCGGATTCCGGTGGTGTCGCCCGAGCGTATCGCCCTTGAACAACCCGACTACATCCTGGTTCTGCCATGGAACCTGTTGCCTGAAATCACCCAGCAATTCGCCTCGGTCAAAGAGTGGGGCGCACAGTTTGTCGTTGCCGTTCCGGAGTTGAGTATTCAATGAGCAGAATTCACTACACCAAACCGAGTGTCGGCGAACTGGAAGCCCGGTATGCCCTGGATGCCGTGCAGAACGGTTGGGGCGCGCGTTGCTACGAATACCTGACGCGTTTTGAGCACGGGTTTGCCGAGCACCTTGGTGCGACCTATGCCATCGCGACGTCGAGCTGCACCGGCGCGCTGCACATGGGGATGGCGGCGCTGGGCATCGGCGCGGGTGATGAAGTGATCCTGGGCAACACCAACTGGATCGCTTCGGCGGCACCGATCACCTATCTGGGCGCTACGCCGGTGTTTGTCGATGTTCTGCCGGATAGCTGGTGCCTGGATCCGGAGCTCGTCAGGCAGGCAATTACCCCGAAGACCAAAGCCATTCTCGCGGTCCATCTTTACGGCAACCTGTGTGACATGGACGCATTGCTGGCGATCGGTCGCGAACACGGTATCCCGGTCATCGAAGACGCCGCCGAAGCCATCGGCTCGCAGTGGCGCGGCAAGGCTGCCGGCTCGATGGGGGCGTTCGGTGCGTTTTCATTCCATGGCACCAAAACCATGACCACCGGCGAGGGCGGCATTTTCGTCACCTCGGATAAAGCCTTGTATGAGCGCGTCCTGACGTTGTCCAACCATGGTCGTGTCGCGGGCAGCACCAAACAATTCTGGCCAGAGTTCATTGGCTTCAAATACAAGATGAGCAACTTGCAGGCGGCCGTCGGCTGCGCCCAGGTTGAGCGGATTGAAGAACTGATCGAACGCAAACGGACGATATTCGCCAATTACGCCCGCGCGCTGTCATCGCTGCCGGGGGTTTCGCTGAACCCAGAACCTGCCCATGCCCGTAACGGTTACTGGATGCCCACGGTGGTATTCGATGCCGGGACCGGGATACATCGCGACGAGATGATCGCCGCGTTCCAGGCCGCCGATATCGACGCCCGCGTGTTCTTCTGGCCACTGTCGTCGTTGCCCATGTTCAGTGAGCACGTGGTCGACACACCGGTTTCGTTTGCCTTGCCGGAGCGTGCGTTCAACCTGCCGAGTTATCACGACATGACTGACGCCGATCAGGCACGGGTGGTGGATGTGGTGCGTACACTGCTGGCAAAAAGGCAATCACTGTGAAGATGTACTTGCTGGGCGCGGCCAACCCGGAAGCGGTGCGCATGCTGCACGCGGTGAAGCGCAGCACACCGAATGTCGAGTTTGCGTTTCTGGACAATGACCCGAACAAACACGGGACACCGTTTTTTGGTGTTCCGGTCATTGGCGGTTCGGCGTTGGTCAGTGAGCTCAAGGGGCCGGACGTACGTTTCGTCAACCTGATCACCGGCAGCACCCGACTGCGCTACGAGACCACCCGCCAGCTGGTCGAGGCCGGTGCAACGCTGGGCCAGTTCATCCACCCCGGCATTGACCTGACCATGATTCGCATGGGGCAGGGCAGTTATCTGCAGGAAGGCGTAATCATGCAGGCCGAGGTGACGCTGGGCGACAACACCAGCATCAGCGCCGGCAGCGTGGTGGGGCATGAAGGGCAAATCGGCCACTCGGTGTTCATGGCGCCCGGCGTATGCATCGCCGGTTGCGTGGAGATCGGCGACGGCACGTTCATCGGCACCAACGCCACGATTCTGCCGCGCTTGCGTATCGGACGCTGGGTGACCATCGGCGCCGGCGCCGTCGTCACCAAAGATGTCCCGGATTATTCAGTCGTGGCGGGCAATCCCGCCAGGATCATAAAGACCAACGTGGTGCCTTACCCCGACGGTAAGGTCTTCAACTAACCCGTTTGCCTATTTTTTTTGGAGCGTTTCAATGAATCCCCATGAGCAGTTTCGCGAAGAAGTAAAAGACAACATCGAAGGCCTGAAGCAGGACAAGGCGCTGCAAGCCGAGTCGCTGGGCTGGGTCGGCACCACGGCCAAACACAAGTACACCTACAACTTCAGCTGGATGGGCCGGCCGATCATTCAGTTCCCGCAGGACATGGTCGCCATGCAGGAAATCATCTGGAACCTGCGTCCGGACGTGATCGTTGAAACCGGCATCGCCCACGGCGGTTCGCTGGTGTTTTACGCCTCGATCCTGGAACTGATGGGCCATGGCGAAGTGCTGGGTGTCGACATCGATATCCGCCAGCACAACCGCGAAGCGATCGAAGCTCACCCGATGAGCAAACGCATCCAGATGATCCAGGGTTCGAGCATCGACACGGCCATCGTCGACCAGGTGCGCGAGCGCATCCAGGGCAAGAAAGTGCTGGTGGTCCTGGACTCCAATCACACCCACGAACACGTGCTCGAAGAGCTGCGCCTGTATGCACCGATGGTCTCGGTGGGCAGCTATTGCGTGGTCATGGACACCGTGGTCGAAGACATGCCGGAAGATGCGTTCCCGGACCGTCCATGGGGCAAGGGTGACAACCCGAAAACCGCGGTCTGGGCCTACCTGGAAGAGAACCGTGATTTCGAGATCGACCAGGCCATTCACAGCAAGCTGCTGATCACTGTCGCGCCGGATGGCTACCTGCGCCGAGTACGTTAAGCGACACCTCTATTCAAGCGTTAATCAGGCAATCGGCCTGTGGTGGGGAAGGATATGCAAGGCATTTACGGTTCTGAAAACATGCAGCCCTTGAGTGAACTGTTCACTCTGGTGCTGATTACACACAATCGCCCGACGTTCCTGCGCAGGGCATTGCAGTACTACAGCACGTTGCCTTGCAAGATCCTGGTTCTCGATTCGTCGGCCATCGCGCTCGAGGGCGCGGCGACGGTTGCGGACACCATCGACTATCGGCATTTGCCGCAATTCGGCTACTGGGGAATCCAGGCCAAACTGGTGTACGGCGTCGAGCAGGTCACCACGCCCTACATGGTCTTCGCCTCCGACGATGATTTCCTGATGCACGGTGGCCTCACCGAGTCGGTGAACTTCCTCGAAGCCAACCCCGACTACGGTCTGTGCCATGGCTATTGCCTGATGTACCTGACCCACTCCAACTATGTGCAGTACTACCTTCGTGACAAGAAAGTAAACGAGGACTACAACGCCGAGCTCGGTCAGGATCGTGTACTCGATTACGTGAGCCAGTACATTCCGCCGTTCTATGCGGTCCATCGGACTTCGCTGCTGCGTGACTGGTATGCCGCGATGCCTGAAGGAACGATCTTCCAGTGGCAGGAGATCGGGCATGTCTACTACATGCTCGCCCGGGCCAAGGCGCGGATTCTTCCAATTCCTTACGTGGTGCGTGAGGTCAACTATGGCCGCTCGGATCACAACACCGAGATCATGACGACCCTGGCCCTCAAGGACGCCCGGTCTGTCGCCGACCGTGAGCGTTTTGCCGGCTTCCTGGCATCGCTGCCGACCGGCATCAAAGGTCTGGATGAACACCAGACCGCGCAGGTCGCGCTGCAAAGTTTTGCCGCCCTCGCCGAGAGCCTGACGAAACGCAACGCGCTGACCATCGAGCCGATTTTCGAGTCTTACTGGACGGATCCGACGATAGGGCCGAAGCGGGTCTTCGGCCCTCAGCAATACGTTGAAATGCCGTTCTATAACAGTGCCTTCTTCGACCAACTGACGCAGTGCGAATTCCTGCTTCATTCGATGCCGGCTGGACGCTTGCAACTCGAAGAAATGGAAGGCGCGTTGCTCAAGCAGGAAGCGTTGCAGCGCACCTATTCCAATGACACTCCGGCGACCATCCAGACCCGTCTGATTGAAGCCGTTGGCCTGGGAGCGTTCAACCGTCGGGTGATGCAGAAACTGGCGCAGCAGCTGTTGGATATGGATGAAGCCGCTGATGCCCGGATACTGACCGACTGGGTTGAGCGTCTGGACAGCGTGCCAACCTTCGACAGCCGTCAGTTGCTCGACACAATGCCGTCGGGACGTTTGCAAAACTGGCTGCAGGCCCGGCAACCGAACGATACCGCGGTGCGCAAAATCAACCAGCACCTGGCGGCCAGCGAAGGGGGCCCTCAGTTCGGCATTCTGCTGCTCGATCTGGACGCAGACATGGACAAGCTTCAGGTCACCCTGGACAGCCTCATGGAAAGTGCGTTCCGGGCGTTCAAGGTGGTGATCTTCACCACGGGCGACTTGCCGGCAGTCACCACGGCACAAAACACCCTGCATTTCGTCAAGGTCACGGCGGCCAATTACGTCGACAAGCTGAACCAGATCGCTCGTCAGTCGACTTCGGACTGGTTGCTGCTGGCCGAGGCGGGTGACGAGTTCACCACTGCCGGCTTCTTGCGTGCCAGCCTCGAGTTGCAAGACGCCGAGGGTTGCCGTGCGGTGGCGATGGACGAAATTCATCGCCAGGAGAATGGCACGCTGGTCGATGTGTTCCGGCCAGCCTTCAACCTCGACCTGTTGCAGAGCCTTCCGTCACTCATCGCGCGGCACTGGCTGATTCGCCGCGAAGCGCTGGTGGAAGTCGGCGGTTTTGCCCGCGAGTTCGCCTCGGCGCTCGAGTTCGACCTGCTGCTGCGTCTGATTGAAACCGGTGGCCTGGCCGGCCTTGCCCATTTGGCCGAGCCGTTGCTGATCACCGCAGCTCCTGAGCCGACAGCCAACGAGCACGAGCGTCAGACGTTGGTCCGTCATCTGGTGACCCGCGGTTATCAAGCCCAGGTCAGTGCCGAAGCATCGGCTGGTTTGCGTATCGAATACCGCCATGCGGGGCGTCCGAAGGTATCGGTCATCATCCACAGCCAGGACAACCTGGAGCACTTGCAGCGCTGCCTGGTCAGTGTCTTGCAGCGCACGCGCTATCAAAACAACGAAGTTATCATTGCCGATAACCACAGCCAGTCCGCCGAGCTTCACACCTGGCTGGACAGCCTGGAACGAAACGGACGGGGCCGGATTCGTCTGGTCAAGGCTGAACAGCGTCTCAGCACGTCGGCCCTGATCAACCTCGCAGCCGGCGAGGCTCAAGGCGAATACCTGGTGCTGCTGGCGGCGGACGCCGAAGTGGTCAACGCCAACTGGATCGAGGCGCTACTCAATCAGGCCCAGCGTCCCGAAGTCGGCGTGGTCGGTGCCAAGCTGGTGGACCGCGAAGGCAGCGTGACCGGTGCCGGGTTGATTATGGGGCTCAACGGCGGGATTGCTTCGCCCTTCATCGGTGAGAAGAAGGACGCGTCGGGCTACATGCGCAGACTGCTCGTCGAGCAGAATTATGCGGCCGTCAGCGGTGCATGCCTGATGATTCGCAAGGAAGTATTCGACGCACTCGGCGGTCTGGATCGGGAGCATTTCGATGACGTGTACGCCGATGTCGATCTGTGCCTGAAAGTCGCCGACGCCGGGTTGCTCACGGTGTGGACGCCGCAAGTGCAAGTTACCCACCCGGGCACCTTGCCGGACGTTCCCCAGGCAGTGGCGGCCCTGCGCGACAAGTGGCAGGCGCGTTTCGCGCACGACGAGGCTTACAACAACAACCTGGCCTTGACCGGCACGGGCTTTGCCCTGAGTGAACCGGCCCCGGTGAACTGGGCGCAGTTGCTCGCATAAGCCTGACTGACAGGTACAAGGACTCAAGGCATGTTCAACGGTAAATCGATTTTCATCTCTGGCGGTACCGGCTCGTTCGGGCGCAATTTCATCCGCCGGCTGCTGGAGCAATATCAGCCGAAGCGGGTGGTGGTGTTCTCGCGCGATGAGCTCAAACAGTACGAGATGCAGCAGACGTTCAACGCGCCGTGCATGCGTTACTTCCTCGGTGATGTGCGCGATGCTGATCGTCTGCGCCAGGCCATGCGTGGCATCGATTACGTGGTGCATGCCGCGGCACTGAAACAAGTGCCGGCGGCGGAGTACAACCCGACCGAATGCATCCGCACCAACGTCAACGGCGCGGAAAATATCATTGCCGCGGCCATCGACAACGGCGTGAAAAAAGTCGTCGCGCTGTCCACCGACAAGGCCGCCAGCCCGATCAACCTGTACGGCGCGACCAAGCTGCTGTCGGACAAGTTGTTCGTCGCCGCGAACAATATTGCCGGCGACCAGAACACCCGTTTTTCGGTGGTCCGTTACGGTAACGTTGCCGGTTCGCGTGGCTCGGTGGTGCCGTTTTTCAGCAAGCTGATCGCCGAGGGCGCCACGGAGCTGCCGATCACCGATGAGCGCATGACGCGTTTCTGGATCACCCTCGATCACGGTGTGCAGTTTGTGCTCGACAGCTTCGCCCGCATGCACGGTGGTGAAGTGTTTGTGCCCAAGATCCCGTCGATTCGTATCGTCGATCTGGCACTGGGCATGGCTGAACATTTGCCGCACAAGAACGTCGGCATTCGTCCGGGAGAAAAACTCCATGAGTTGATGGTGCCGCTGGACGACGCGCGGATGACCCTGGAGTTTGCCGATCACTACACCATTCAACCCTCGATTCGTTTCACCAGTGTCGACGTGGATTTTGCCGTCGACAAACTGGGCGAGCAGGGCAGGCCTGTCAGTGAAGACTTCGAGTACCGGTCCGACACCAATCCGCACTACCTGTCGGTCGGACAGATTGCTGATCTGCACGCGAAACTGCCGGCATGATTCCCTACGGTCGGCAGAGCCTCGATCAGGCAGATATCGATGCGGTGGTCGCCGTGTTGCAGTCGGACTGGCTCACTCAAGGGCCGACCATCGAACGCTTCGAACAGGCATTGGCGCAACGTTGCCAGGCTGATTTCGCCGTGGCGGTGTGCAATGCCACGGCGGCGTTGCACATTGCCTGCCTCGCGGCCGGACTCGGCCCGGGCGATCGGCTATGGACTACGCCGAATACGTTTCTGGCTTCGGCCAACTGTGGTCGCTATTGCGGCGCCGAGGTGGATTTTGTCGACATCGATCCACTGACGTGGAATCTCGACGCTTACGCACTGGCGTCGAAGCTTGAGGCCGCCGAGCGCGATGGCACGCTGCCGAAGGTGCTGGTGGCCGTAGCGTTTTCCGGGCAGAGCTGCGACATGCGCATGATCGCCGGGCTGGCCGAACGTTATGGTTTTACGGTGATCGAGGATGCGTCCCACGCGGTCGGTGCTTCCTATGCCGGGCGTCCGGTGGGCTGCGGCGAATTTGCGGCGATGACGGTGTTCAGTTTTCACCCGGTGAAAATCATCACCAGCGCCGAAGGGGGCATGGTGTTGACCAACCGCCCTGAACTGGCCGAGCGCTTGCAGCGTCTGCGCAGCCACGGCATGACCCGCGATCCGCAACAGATGACCGAAGCCAGTCACGGCCCCTGGTACTACCAGCAAGTGGAGCTGGGCTTCAATTACCGGATCACCGATCTGCAGGCGGCACTCGGTCTGTCGCAGCTGGACAAGCTCGACGGCTTCATCGCGCGCCGCCGTGAACTGGCGGCGCGTTATGAGCGGTCGCTGGCGTACTTGCCGCTGACCTTGCCCGGCGCGCAGCCCGAGGCCGAATCGGCGTGGCATCTGTACGTGGTGCGGTTGCACACCGACCGGATCAACCTCAGTCATCGCCAGGTGTTCGAAGGCTTGCGAGCGGCCGGGGTCGGTGTGAACCTGCACTACATACCGGTGCATTTGCAGCCGTACTATCGCGACCTGGGGTTTGCCGAAGGTGACTTCCCGCAGGCCGAACGTTATTACGCCGAAGCGATCAGCCTGCCGATGTTTCCTTTGCTGAGCGATGAGCAGCAGGACTATGTGGTGGCGCAACTGCGACGCCTGGTTCTTGAGGAGTAGTGTCTTGAGCAGCGTTGCGATCATTCCGGCCCGCGGCGGCAGCAAGCGAATCCCGCGCAAGAACCTCAAGCCGTTCGACGGCGTGCCGATGATCGTTCGTTCGATTCGCACGGCGCTGGAGTCGCAACTGTTCGACCAGGTTGTCGTCAGCACTGACGATGAAGAAATCGCCGAGGTCGCGCGGGCTCACGGGGCTCAGGTGCCGTTCTTGCGTCCGGCGTCGTTGGCCGACGACTTCACCGGCACCGCCGCGGTGATCGTTCATGCCTTGAATCAATTACCAGCGTTCGACTATGCCTGCTGCATCTACGCAACCGCACCGCTGTTGCAGGTACGGTTTCTGCGTCAGGGACTTGAACTGCTGGAGCAGCATCCGGAAAAATCCTTCGCGTTTTCCGTGACCGATTTCGGCTTTCCCGTGCAGCGCGCCTTGACCCTCGACGAGCAGGGCGCGCTGACATCGTTGTACCCCGAGTTCCGCAACACCCGGTCGCAGGATCTGCCCGCAGCCTTTCAGGACGCCGGCCAGTTCTACTGGGGGCGCAGCGAGGCCTGGTTGCGCGGCGACGTGTTGTTTTCCCCGGTGAGCCTGCCGGTGATCCTGCCGCGGCATCTGGTGCAGGACATCGACACCCTCGAAGACTGGACGCGCGCCGAATACTTGTACGCTGCGCTGAAGGCAGGTGGTGAGTTGCAATGAGAGTGCTGATTCGCTCCGACGCGTCGCCCACCATTGGCAGCGGGCACATCGCTCGTTTGTTGCCGTTGGCCAGGGTTTTGCGCAAACAGGGCTCGCATGTTGCTTTTGCATGCCGCCAACTGCCGGGGCATCGGCTGGACATGCTGGCAGCCGAAGGTTTCGAAACCTTTGCGCTGCCCGATCGTTATCCCGACGAAGACCCGCAACAAGCCATCGAATCCATGCTGCCGTGGCAGGCGGACATCGACGCGCTGGCGCACGCCTTGGAAAACCATCCTGCATACGACTGGATCATCGTCGACCACTATGGGCTCGATCATCACTGGCAGACGGCGGCTCGGCGCTGGGCGCCACGGATCGCTGCGGTGGACGACCTCGCCACTCGCCGGTACGCCGTCGACCTGCTGCTCAACCAGAACCTGTCGGGTACACCAGAGGCTTATGGTTCGCTGCTTGAGCCCGGTTGCCAGACGTTGTTCGGCCCGCGATTCGCGATGCTGCGCGATGAGTTCTGCTGCCCGGCAATTGCGATCAAGCCCCAGGTGAAACGGGTGTTGGTCAATTTCGGCGGTTTCGATGCGGCGATGCAGACTTATCACGCGATGTTGGCGATGGCCGATTTCCATGCGCTGGAAGTTGATTTCGTGGCCGGTGCCGATAACCCGGCATGGGACAAGATGATGGCCATGGCGGCGAGTCATCCCAACTGGCGCTTGCACAGTTTTGTCAGCGACTTCTACCGCCTGATGATCGAGGCCGACCTGTTCGTCGGCGCCGGTGGGGGAACCAGTTGGGAGCGGGCGGCCCTGGGGTTGCCGACGATTTGCATTGCGGTCTCGAATAATCAGCAGGCCAACGGCGAGGTCATGGCGACCTCGGGCGCCCATGTGTACCTGGGACCCCGTGAGCAGGTGAGCGTCGAACAATTGCGTCAGGCCATCGGTTTTGTCGCGGGCAATCCTGGGATACGCCAGAGTCTGGCCGAGCATTCGCGACAGTTGGTGGATGGTCGGGGCGCACAGCGGGTGGCGGCCGCCCTGGCCGGCGCGGTGTTGCTGATCCGCCCCGCGACCACCGACGATGCACAGCTACTGTTCGACGGGCGTAATGCCGAAGCGGTACGGCGCTGGTCGCGGGAGACCGGGCTGATCGAATGGTCGTTGCATCAAAACTGGCTGGCCGCCAGTTTGAACAATGCACAGCGTCTGCTGCTGATCGCCGAGGCCGATGACGGCCCGGTGGGCGTGTTGCGTTATGACTTGAGCGAATTTGAAGCTGAAGTCTCGATTTATCTGTTTGAAGATCGCATCGGCCTGGGCTGGGGCAGGGCGCTGCTGGCTCGGGGCGAGGCCTTCGTGACCACCCATTGGCCGCAACTGCGGACTATCACCGCTCAAGTGGTGCCAGAGAACCAGCCGTCGCTGAAGGTATTTCGCGAAGCCGGTTTCACTCAGAATGCTTGCGCGTTCACGCGCGTATTAAAGGATCACTGCAATGACTAGCTTCAAAATTGGCGACCGCTTGATCGGGGCCGATGCGCCGCCGTTCATCATCGCCGAGATGAGTGGCAACCATAACCAGTCATTGGACATGGCCCTGCAAATCGTCGATGCCGCAGCCAAGGCGGGTGCGCACGCCTTGAAGCTGCAAACCTACACAGCCGACACCATGACCCTGGACCTGTCCGAGGGCGAGTTCTTCATCAAGGACCCGAACAGTCTGTGGGCCGGATCGTCCTTGTACGCGCTCTACGAAAAAGCGCATACACCGTGGGAGTGGCACGCGCCGATTTTCGCCCGCGCCAAGGCGCTGGGGATGCTCGCGTTCTCCACGCCGTTTGATGACACCGCAGTGGACTTCCTCGAAAGTCTCGACGTGCCGGCCTACAAGATCGCCAGTTTCGAGAATACGGACCTGCCGTTGATTCGTCGGGTCGCTGCGACCGGCAAGCCTTTGATTATTTCTACCGGCATGGCCAGCATCGCCGAACTCGACGAAACCGTACGTGCCGCCCGCGAAGCCGGTTGCAAGGATCTGGTGTTGCTCAAGTGCACCAGCACCTACCCGGCGACGCCCGCCAACAGCAACGTGCGGACGATTCCTCATTTGCGCGAATTGTTTGGCTGTGAAGTCGGGCTGTCTGACCACTCGATGGGTGTCGGTGTGTCTGTGGCCGCGGTGGCTCTCGGGGCGACGGTGGTGGAAAAGCACTTCACCCTCGACCGCAGCGCCGGTGGCGTGGACGCCAGTTTTTCGCTGGAGCCGGCGGAGCTCGCCAGCCTGGTGATAGAAACCGAACGCGCGTGGCAGGCCATGGGGCATGTGCATTACGGTGTGACGGACGCCGAGCGCAAGTCTCTGATGTACCGCCGCTCGCTCTACGTGACTCAGGACATGGCTGCCGGCGAGCCCTTTTCTGTCGCTAATCTGCGAGCCATTCGTCCGGGGCTGGGGTTGGCTCCAAAACACGCGGAAACCCTTCTGGGCCGCCGTGCCCGTAAGGCTATCCCGCGCGGAACGCCGCTGGACTGGTCGTTGGTCGAATAACCCCTTATGGTGCCGATTCGGCAAAATAGAGTGACCTGCGAGTCATAACGCGCATCTTCACTGTATTGTATTAATCGGGAAGGTGGCGCCTGGCCTGTTTTTGGCCCAGTGATAGCCTTTTATTCTTCCCGCTGTCGCCTCAATGAGGCGGCGTTTTTCTCCGTTTGTCGGCGCCCCTCGAATCATTACGAGCGGTGGTATTGGGCTGTTTATTATTGGGAAGCCGTAATGATTGGCATAAAAAGCATTGCGAGCTACGTTCCTGTAGCCGGCGTGGACAATTACGCACAAGGTGCAAAATTCGAAAAGGATGAAGAATTCATCCTGGGCAAGATCGGTTCGGCCTTCCTGCCGCGCAAAGACGCTGGTCAGGAAACCTCGGACCTGTGTGTCGAAGCAGCCAATGCGCTGTTCGCCAACAATCCGGACTTGAAACGTGAAGACATCGACGTACTGATCGTCGTCACGCAGAACGGCGACGAAGAAGGCCTGCCGCACACCGCCGCCATCGTTCAGGACAAACTGGGCCTGCCGACCACCGTCGCCGCGTTCGATATTTCCCTGGGCTGCTCGGGCTACGTCTACGGCATCTACGCCATCAAGGGCTTCATGGAAGCCGCAGGCTTGAAGAATGGCCTGCTGATCACCGCAGATCCGTACTCGAAGATCGTCGACCCGGAAGACCGCAACACCACCATGCTGTTTGGCGATGCCGCCACTGCAACCTGGATGGGCGAAAACGCACCATGGCAACTGGGCAAGGCCAAGTTCGGCACCGACGGTTCCGGTGCGCCGCACCTGAAGGTGACCGACGGGGTGTTCTTCATGAACGGCCGTCAGGTGTTCAACTTCGCGCTGCTGAAAGTCCCGGCGCACTTGCACGAACTGCTGACCGATTCGCAGCTGACCGCTGATGATATCGATGCGTTCTGCATTCACCAGGGCAGTGCCGCGATTGTCGACGCTGTGGCTCGACGCTTCGAAGGCGAGCCGGAGAAGTTCATCAAGGACATGGTCGAGACCGGCAACACCGTTTCGTCGAGTATCCCGTTGCTGCTGGAGAAACACGTACTGGACTCCACCTGGAAACGTGTGGCGTTGAGCGGTTTCGGCGTTGGTTTGTCATGGGGCTCGGCGATTATCTATCGCCCTTGATCCTTCAAAAGCCAGGCATAAAAATAGCGTTCAAGGTGTAACCTTGAGCGCTATTTTTTTTTTGCCCGAATGAAAAGCGAGGCTCCATGAGCGAGTTGTTTGAGCGCAACGGCGAGTTGATTCAGCGGCGTTGGCCCAAGGTCTGGCATCGACTGTCGGTGGAGAACAGCACCGAGTTGCGCGCTGATCTGGTGGATGGCCAGGGCTCGACATTGAGCATCAATGGCATTCAGTTGACCAGTCGCCATGACCGCACTCGCGAAGCGTTGATTCAGGCCGGCAGCCTGCCCGTCGACAGTCCGGTGGTGCATGTCTATGGCACCGGGCTGGGGGATTTGCAGCTGCAATTGCTGGAGCGAACCGGGCTTGAACGGTTGTACGTGCACATTCTGAACGGCGCGGTGTTTTCCCTGGTGCTGCAACTGCTCGATCAACAGTCGTGGCTCGCCGATTCACGAGTGGTGCTGCTGTACGCCGGCGATCTGGCGGAAATCCAGTTGCCGTACTTCGCGCTGCCTTCGGAGCTGGTGCTGGCGGACGACTACAACGCCAAGATACGCGACCGGCTGATCAGCGAAACCCACTTGACCTTCAACAATCGCGAATTCAATGCCGACAATCCGGAGATTGCCGAGCGTTTGCAGGCGAGTGTCGAGCGTGTTCGCGCCGATGCCGATGCTGTCGAGCTGTTTGCCACCTGTTCCGGCAGGGAAGTATTTGTCATTGCCACCGGACCCAGCCTGGAACAGCACTTCGACACGCTGCGCGCGGTACGCGAACAGGCGCAGCGGCCGTTGTTCATTTGCGTCGATACCGCCTACCGACCGCTTATCGAGCATGGGATCAAACCGGATGTGGTGGTCACGATTGATCAGCGCATCTCGACGCGACATTTGCCGTGCGATGCCTCGCGCGATATCACGCTGGTCTACATGCCCATGGTTGATCCTGAGGTCTTGGGAGGTTGGCAGGGCAAGCGTTACGTGGCCTATTCCGCCAGCCCTGTCTATAGGGACATGCGCGAGCAGTTGCCCAAGGCCCAACTGTTTGTCGGTGGCAGTGTGATTCACCCGGCGGTGGACCTGGCGGTACACATGGGGGCCAGCCAGATCACGCTGTTCGGCGCCGATTTTGCTTTTCCGAACAACAAGACCCACGCCGGCTGGAATGACGGTGACCTTGGGCCGAACGTGGGCGCCGCCCGGCACTGGGTGCTCGATGGCCACGGTCAGCGAGTCAAGACGCAGCTCAATTTCCGCAGTTACTTGTGCGAGCTGGAACGGTACATCGCCGGGCATCCTCAGATGGCTTTCTATAACAGCAGTCGGGCAGGGGCGATGATCGTCGGCACGACGTTTCATCCGGAGCTCACGCGATGACTGAATCCTCCCTGATTGCCGAGGCGCAGCAGTGTTCTGTTTTGTTCCGTCTGGGGCGAGATGTCGAAGCGGCGCTGCTCATGGTCCAGATTTGCAGTGATGTGCAATCCGCAATGGGGCACGAGACTGTCGAGGTCCAATCCCGCTGGACGGCGTTGCTCTCCGACATGCAGGCCTGTCAGGAGGCGCAGGATTGGTTGGCGCTGGCCGATTATCTTGATTATGAGTTGCCCCAATTGCTGGAAGCGGCCACGGCCGGTCAAGGCTTTTGACAATGTGCCGGTACAGGCGAGTCCTCGCTGTCCCGTTACCGGCATTTCCCTGACGTCACTTTTTTGGATTGGCTTGCCGCCAAGCCCTTGTTTTATGGGGGGTGGCAGTGTGATGGCAAATTTTTTTCAAAATGGCCTAAAGCAACCTGCATTCGCGACGATAACTATTACGAAGGTTCTCTAGGCCATACCCGGCGGTTGCCAGGGCCGGAAGCCGCAGTACCCAACCAACGAGGAATTCGTCATGGCTTTGACAGTAAACACCAACACTACGTCGCTGAACGTTCAGAAGAACCTGAACCGTGCTTCCGACGCGCTTTCGACTTCGATGACTCGCCTGTCTTCCGGCCTGAAAATCAACAGCGCCAAAGACGACGCCGCCGGCCTGCAAATCGCTAACCGTATGACCTCGCAGATCCGTGGTCAGACCATGGCTATCAAAAACGCCAACGACGGTGTTTCGATCGCTCAGACCGCTGAAGGCGCTCTGCAAGAGTCGACCAACATTCTGCAACGTATGCGTGAAATTGCACTGCAATCGCGAAACGACTCCAACGGCACTGCTGACCGTACCGCTCTGGACAAAGAATACCAACAGTCGGTTGCAGAACTGACCCGTATTGCTCAGTCCACCAACCTGAACGGCAAAGCGCTGATCGACGGTACTGCTGGCGCAATGGAATTCCAGGTAGGTTCGAACACTACTTCCGACAACCAGATCACTCTGACCCTGTCGACCAGCTTCGACGCCAGCGCCCTGGGCATGACCGGTACTACCATCTCCGGTACTTCCAACTCGGGTAACCACAACTCTGTATTGTCCGCGATCTCGGCCATCAACATTGCCCTGGACAAAATCAACTCCACTCGTGCTGACCTCGGTGCTGCTCAGAACCGTTTCTCCACCACGATCTCCAACCTGCAGAACATCAACGAAAACGCCAGTGCTGCACTGAGCCGCGTACAAGATACCGACTTCGCTGCTGAAACTGCACAGCTGACCAAGCAAAACACCCTGCAACAAGCTTCCACTTCGGTTCTGGCCCAGGCCAACCAACTGCCATCCGCTGTACTGAAACTGCTTCAGTAATAGCTGGGTAAGTTTTGGCGGGGGAGTGCGCACGCGCGCTCTCTCGCTTTTTCAATTTAAGAGGTGATGGACATGGATATGAGCGTGAAGCTGAACTTGTCTTATCCTGCCGCGAAGCCGGCGACGACTGTTGCTGAACAATCGGTGGAAAAGCCTCGAGCCGATGCTGCCACCGTGGCAACGGTCAAGGATGAATCAAAAGACGCGCAAAGCGAGCAGGACAAACTGAAGATGGCCGTTCAGGAAATCGAAAAGTTCGTTCAATCGATCAAGCGCAATCTGGAGTTCTCGATCGATGAACCTTCAGGCAAGGTTATCGTTAAAGTGATCGCCAGCGAGTCGGGTGAAGTGGTTCGCCAGATCCCCAACGAAGAAGTGCTCAAACTGGCCAATAGTTTGAATGATGCAAGCAGCCTGTTGTTCAGCGCTAAAGTCTGACAGCTGGCACGAATTTTGTTGCTATGTTCTTTTGGGCGTTGTAATGGTCAAAAGGCCGGCGACACACTGAAGGGAGTCCCACATGGCAAGTCCAATTCTACCGGGTCTGGGGTTAGGCTCCGGCCTTGACACCACGGCTATCGTCAAAGCTTTGGTTGATGCTGATAAATCGGCCAAGCAAACCCAGATCAACCGGCAGACGAACACCAATACATCGCAGATTTCCGGTGTCGGGACCCTCAAGAGTGTGTTGGCGAATTTCCAGGCCGCGATCAAAAACCTTGGTGATACCAAGACCCCTCAGTTCCTGGGTTACAACGCCACGAGTTCCGATCCCAAAGTGCTGACCTCTGTCGCCAGCAACTCGGCGGTCAACGGCACGTATGTCATCAAGGTCAACTCCCTTGCGACTTCATCCAAGGTGGCGACCGCTGCGTTTCCCCTTGGCCCTACCAGTGCCATTCAGGACGGTACGCTCAATATCACTCAAAATGGCATTGCCCGACCGGTCACCATTCCTCCTGGTGCTACGTTGCAGACGGTGCGGGATGCGATCAACACCCAGCAAGGCGCCAATGGCTTCAGTGCCAACATTGTCACTGACTCCTTCGGTTCGCGTCTGGTCCTGGGGTCTACCGCGACCGGTTTGAATTCCGATATCACGCTCAGTGGTATTCCGGGCCTGGAAATTACCGCGGGCCAGAAAATGGGTCCCACGCCTGATGAGAATTCGGCGGGTGCCATCGGCGAACTCGCTGCGAATGCCAGCTTCACGGTTGACGGGCTGGCTATCTCCAGCAAATCCAACACTGTGGATAGCGCCATTTCCGGCCTGACACTGAATCTGGTGACGACGGGTACTTCCACTGTGACGGTCGGGCCGAACAGTGACGGTTTGAAAAAATCGATCCAGGCCTTTGTCGACGCTTTCAACCAGGTGGTCAGCACCGTCAGTACGCTGAGCAAGCCTTCCCTGGATAAAGATGGCAAGCCAACCATTCCCGCGGCATTGACCGGTGACTCGCTGGGTCGCAGTGTTCTGGCGTCGATCCGTGAGCCGTTGGCAAGTACCGGTGCTGGCGACAAACTGACCGTGCTTTCGCAGTTGGGTATTACCACTAACCAGAAAACCGGTGCGCTCGATTTTGACAGCACCAAGTTCTCTGCGGCGATGGATACGCAGAAACTGGGTGGTGAAATTCAGAAGCTGTTCCTGGGTGATCCTGCGGCGACTGGCGATGCGGCCAAGGGGCTGCTGGAGCGAATGAATTCGGCGATTACGCCTTATACCGTTACTGGTAACGAAGGCATCCTCGATGCGCGTTCGGCCAGCCTGGCGAAGGTTAAAACCAACCTGGCCAGCCAGCAGGAGGCATTGGATCGTCGAGTCGCGACTCTGACAACCGTGCTGACCAAGAAGTACAACGACATGGACACTCTTGTCGGCAAGCTCAAGGCAACGGCGAGCAACATTACCTCGATGTTTGAGGCGATGAACGCACAGAAAAAAGGCTGATAGCGCGTAGGCGCCAAAAGCCCGGCAGCGAATTCCGCTTGTCGGGCTTTTTTTGTTTCGATCTAAAGATTTTTGACGCGGTGTCGATACACTGGCTATACGAATCACAAAGTTTTGATGAGGTACAGCATGAACCCGATGTTAGCCCTTCGGCAGTACCAGAAGATTGGTGCTCAGGCCCAGACTTCCGAAGCCAGCCCCCATCGCCTGGTGCAAATGCTCATGGAAGGTGGGCTGGATCGCATCGCTCAGGCCAAGGGTGCCATGGAGCGCAAGGATATTCCCAACAAAGGCATTTTCATCGGCAAGGCAATCGCGATCGTCGGTGGCTTGCGCGAAGGCCTGGACTTGGAAAATTCGATTGAGTCTGTAGGTGAGCTGGACAAGCTGTACACCTACATGATGAAGCGCCTGGCAGAAGCCAATGTCAAAACCGATCCAAAGATTCTCGACGAAGTCGCCGATTTGCTTCGCACCGTCAAAGAAGGCTGGGATGCTATCGCCGCGCCGGGTCCGCAGTTTTAAGGAGATCACCATGAGTCTTGTATTGCAGCGTATCGAACACACCCGTGATGCCCTCGTCGGTGCCTTGGCCGAGCGCAATTGGGAAGCCATCGGTGAGTTGGATCTGGCTTGTCGTTCCTGCATGGAAGACGTCTTGAGTGAAGCTTCGGTAGACGAGGCCGCCTTGCGTGACAATCTTGAAGAGTTGCTAGGGGTGTATAAGCAGCTTCTGGAGGCGGCGACAGGGGAGCGACAAGCAATAGTTGATGAGATGTCGCAGATCCATCAAGCACAGAACGCTGCAAAGGTTTACCATCTGTTTGGTTAATTAATCCTCAGTTAATCCAAACATAGTGCGCCATAAATTTGACTGTGCACGGTTTTTTGACTTAACTAGTGGCTGGTTCCAGATTTCAGGCGTCTACAGGCATAACGTGTCTGCAAGCGTCTAGCTTGCCCCATCATTTCGGGCATTGAGTTGACTAGGGAAGTTGCTATTGCATGTGGCGTGAAACCAAAATTCTGCTGATTGATGACGATAGCGTCCGCCGCCGCGACCTGGCGGTGATTTTAAATTTTCTTGGCGAAGAAAATTTACCCTGCGGTAGCCATGACTGGCAGCAGGCTGTCGGCTCTTTGTCATCAAGTCGTGAAGTGATCTGTGTCCTCATCGGGACGGTCAATGCTCCTGGTGCACTTCCGGGCTTGTTAAAGACACTCTCTACCTGGGATGAGTTCCTTCCGGTTTTGTTAATGGGCGATAATTCTTCCGTTGACTTGCCAGAAGACCAGCGTCGCCGAGTGCTTTCGACCCTCGAAATGCCACCCAGCTACAGCAAACTGCTCGATTCGCTGCACCGTGCCCAGGTCTATCGAGAGATGTACGACCAGGCCCGCGAGCGCGGTCGTCATCGCGAGCCCAACCTTTTCCGCAGTCTTGTCGGCACCAGCCGGGCGATTCAACACGTCCGTCAGATGATGCAGCAAGTAGCCGACACCGACGCCAGCGTGCTGATCCTCGGCGAGTCGGGGACTGGCAAGGAAGTGGTCGCGCGCAACCTGCACTACCATTCCAAGCGTCGTGACGCGCCGTTCGTCCCGGTCAACTGCGGGGCGATCCCGGCCGAGTTGCTGGAAAGCGAATTGTTCGGCCATGAGAAGGGCGCGTTCACCGGGGCGATCACCAGTCGCGCCGGGCGCTTTGAGCTGGCCAACGGCGGCACGCTGTTCCTCGACGAAATCGGCGACATGCCGCTGCCGATGCAGGTCAAGCTGCTGCGCGTGCTGCAGGAGCGCACTTTCGAGCGCGTGGGCAGCAACAAGACCCAAAGCGTCGATGTGCGCATCATTGCGGCGACTCACAAGAATCTCGAAAGCATGATCGAGATCGGCACTTTCCGCGAAGACTTGTACTACCGCCTGAACGTGTTCCCGATCGAGATGGCACCGCTGCGCGAACGTGTCGAAGACATTCCGCTGCTGATGAACGAGTTGATCTCGCGCATGGAGCACGAGAAGCGCGGTTCGATTCGTTTCAACTCTGCAGCGATCATGTCGCTGTGCCGTCACGGCTGGCCGGGCAACGTTCGCGAACTGGCCAACCTGGTGGAGCGCATGGCGATCATGCACCCGTACGGGGTGATCGGTGTGGTCGAGTTGCCGAAGAAATTCCGCTACGTCGATGACGAAGACGAGCAACTGGTCGATAGCCTGCGCAGCGATCTTGAAGAGCGCGTGGCCATCAACGGTCACACTCCGGACTTCACCGCCAACGCCATGCTGCCGCCGGAAGGCCTGGACCTGAAAGACTACCTCGGTGGTCTGGAACAGGGCCTGATCCAGCAGGCGCTGGATGATGCCAATGGCATCGTGGCGCGCGCTGCCGAGCGGTTGCGGATCCGTCGTACCACGCTGGTAGAGAAGATGCGCAAGTACGGCATGAGCCGTCGCGATGGTGATGAACAGGCGGATGATTGACGCCTGTTTTTCAAGTCGTTCATTTGTAGGCGGTTTTTTTTAGGCACGGGTATTGCTACATCCCTCGCAACGTTCCGTTTAACTGACGGTCAGCCAAGCGAGAGAGCCCGATGCCCCAAGCCGCCCAGATGTCTCCTGTCCCTGATGCTTCGGGACAAACGTCGTCCGTAGAGCAGGCAAGCCGGCTTGGCCTTGAGCAGGCTTTCGCGTTGTTCAACCAGATGTCCAGCCAGTTGACCGACTCCTACAGCATGCTCGAAGCCCGGGTCACCGAGCTCAAGGGCGAGCTGGCGGTGGTCAGCGCTCAGCGCATGCAGGAACTGGCGGAAAAAGAACGCTTGGCCAACCGCCTGCAAAACCTCCTCGATCTATTGCCCGGCGGCGTTATCGTCATCGACGCCCAGGGCATCGTGCGTGAAGCCAACCCCGCTGCTTGTGAATTGCTCGGCTTGCCTCTCGAAGGCGAGCTGTGGCGTCATGTCATTGCCCGATGCTTTGCGCCGCGCGAAGACGACGGCCACGAAATCTCGCTCAAGGACGGTCGGCGTCTGTCGATCGCCACCCGCTCGCTGGATGCCGAGCCCGGCCAGTTGGTATTGCTCAATGACCTGACCGAAACCCGTCATCTGCAAGATCAACTGGCTCGCCACGAACGCCTGTCTTCCCTCGGTCGAATGGTCGCGTCGCTGGCTCACCAGATTCGTACGCCGTTGTCCGCCGCATTGCTTTACGCCAGTCATTTGACCGAGCAAGAACTGCCGGTTGCCACGCAGCAACGTTTTGCCGGGCGGCTTAAAGAGCGTTTGCATGAGCTGGAGCATCAAGTGCGCGACATGCTGGTGTTCGCCCGTGGCGAGTTGCCGCTGACCGATCGCGTCACGCCAAAAATGCTGATGCAATCCTTGCAGGCAGCGGCGCTGACCCATGTGCAGGATTTGCCGGTTCGCTGGCAGTGCGACAGTCATGCGGGTGAGTTGCTGTGCAATCGTGACACGCTGGTCGGGGCGATTCTCAATCTGATCGAGAACGCGATCCAGGCCAGTGCCGGCGACGTTCGCTTGAAAGTCCATCTCTACACCCGCGACAACAACCTGCGTGTCTGCGTCAGTGACAGCGGCAGCGGCATCGATACGAAAGTGCTGGCGCGTTTGGGTGAGCCATTTTTTACCACTAAAACCACCGGGACCGGCCTTGGCCTGACCGTGGTCAAGGCCGTGGCTCGTGCCCATCAGGGAGAATTGCAGCTGCACTCGCGGTTGGGTCGCGGCACCTGCGCGCAGGTGATTCTGCCGCTGTTTTCTGATGAAAAGCGCAGTGCTCAGGGAGTGGAGTGAACGACATGGGGATCAAGGTTTTACTGGTCGAGGATGACCGCGCATTACGCGAAGCACTGACCGATACGTTGTTGCTCGCAGGGCATGACTACACAGCTGTGGGGTCGGCCGAAGAAGCGCTGGACGCTGTCGGAGCCGAGGCGTTCAACCTGGTGCTCAGTGACGTCAACATGCCGGGCATGGACGGCCATCAACTGCTCGGATTGCTGCGCGCTCGCCAACCGCAGTTGCCGGTGCTGCTGATGACGGCGCACGGCGCCGTAGAGCGCGCGGTCGATGCGATGCGACAGGGCGCGGCGGATTATCTGGTCAAGCCGTTCGAGCCCAAGGCTTTGCTGGATCTGGTTGCGCGGCATGCGCTGGGCAACCTCGGCGCTGCCGACAGCGAGGGACCTGTAGCGTTCGAGCCGGCCAGTGCGCAGTTGCTGGAATTGGCCGCACGGGTGGCGCGCAGTGATTCGACGGTGTTGATCTCCGGTGAGTCCGGGACCGGTAAAGAAGTGCTGGCGCGTTACATCCATCAGCATTCTCATCGCGCCAGCCAGCCGTTCATTGCGATCAATTGCGCGGCGATTCCCGACAACATGCTCGAGGCAACGCTGTTCGGTCACGAAAAGGGTTCGTTCACTGGCGCCATCGCGGCGCAGGCCGGCAAGTTCGAGCAGGCCGACGGCGGAACCATTCTGCTCGACGAAATTTCCGAAATGCCCCTGGGGCTTCAAGCCAAGTTGCTGCGCGTGTTGCAGGAGCGTGAAGTCGAGCGGGTCGGCGCGCGCAAACCGATCACGCTGGATATTCGGGTCGTCGCCACCACCAACCGCGACCTTGCCGGTGAAGTGGCAGCAGGGCGTTTCCGCGAAGACCTTTACTATCGCCTGTCCGTATTTCCGTTGGCCTGGCGTCCGTTGCGCGAACGCACCGCCGACATCCTGCCGCTGGCCGAGCGACTGCTGACCAAGCACGTCAATAAAATGAAGCATGCGGCGGCGCGACTGTCGCCCGAGGCACAGGCGTGCCTGATCGGCTATCCGTGGCCGGGCAATGTGCGGGAGCTGGATAACGCGATTCAGCGTGCATTGATCCTGCAGCAGGGCGGTGTGATCCAGCCGCAGGATTTCTGCCTGGCCGGGCCGGTCGCCTGTGCGCCGTTGCCGGTATTGACCGCCGTGCCGCTGCGGGTTGCTGACGTGGAGTCCGAGTCTGCCGGTGCGCTGGGTGACGACCTGCGTCGCCGCGAATTCCAGATGATCATCGATACCTTGCGCTCTGAGCGGGGGCGTCGCAAAGAAGCGGCAGAGCGTCTGGGTATCAGTCCTCGCACCCTGCGCTACAAACTGGCGCAAATGCGTGATGCCGGAATGGATGTTGAAGCTTACCTGTTTGCCACCTGATTTTGCTTTGTGGGAGCGAGCCTGCTCGCGATGGAGTCAGGAGCGACGCGTTATCGTTCACGACCATCGCGAGCAGGCTCGCTCCTGCAGAAGTTTGTGAGCTGATAAAGGGCTTTTGTTCTGGGCGGCCACGGAGATGGCACCCTTGTTGCTAACACCTCACTACCCGCCGAGTGAGTGTCAAAAAATTGCGGGTCGTCAATGAGAGTAGACCATGAGCCAAGGTATTGAATTCAATCGGTTGATGCTGGACATGCGTTCCATGCAAATGGATGCCATGTCTGCGCCGAAATCGACTGCCGCCGTCCCTGAATTGAGCGGCAGCAGCTTTTCCGACATGCTCGGTCAGGCCGTCAATAAAGTGAGCGACACCCAGCAGGCTTCCAGTCAGTTGGCCAGTGCCTTCGAGATCGGCAAGAGTGGTGTCGACCTGACGGACGTGATGATTTCCTCGCAGAAGGCCAGCGTGTCTTTCCAGGCGTTGACCCAAGTGCGTAACAAGCTGGTTCAGGCATACCAAGACATCATGCAGATGCCGGTTTAAGGACGAGATTGAGTCATGGCAGAAGCAGTCGCCGATAATGTTCCGGCCAAGGCCACTCCGATAGACGGCAAACCGCCGCTGTTCGGCTTGTCCTTCCTGGAAAACCTCTCCGAGATGACCATGTTGCGTCAGGTGGGCCTGTTGGTCGGCCTGGCTGCGAGCGTGGCGATTGGCTTCGCCGTGGTGTTGTGGTCCCAACAGCCGGACTACCGGCCTCTGTACGGCAGCCTTGCCGGTATGGACGCCAAGCAAGTCATGGATACCCTGGCTGCCGCTGACATTCCCTATACCGTTGAACCGAACTCCGGTGCCTTGCTGGTCAAGGCCGATGACCTGTCCCGTGCGCGACTGAAACTCGCGGGCGCTGGTGTCACTCCCAGCGACGGCAACATCGGTTTCGAGATCCTCGACAAGGACCAGGGGCTCGGCACCAGCCAGTTCATGGAAGCGACCCGTTATCGTCGCGGCCTCGAAGGCGAACTGGCCCGGACCATCTCCAGCCTGAACAACGTCAAGGGTGCCCGCGTGCACCTGGCGATTCCGAAAAGCTCGGTGTTCGTACGTGACGAGCGCAAGCCGAGCGCTTCGGTGCTGGTAGAACTGTATTCCGGTCGCTCGCTTGAGCCGGGTCAGGTGGTGGCGATCATCAACCTGGTCGCGACCAGCGTTCCAGAACTCAGCAAATCGCAGATCACCGTCGTCGATCAGAAGGGCAACCTGCTCTCGGATCAGGCGGAGAACTCCGAACTGACCATGGCCGGCAAGCAATTCGATTACAGCCGTCGCATGGAAAGCATGCTCACCCAGCGCGTGCACAACATCCTGCAACCGGTGCTGGGCAACGACCGCTATAAAGCCGAAGTCTCCGCTGACGTGGACTTCAGTGCCGTCGAGTCGACCTCCGAGCAGTTCAATCCAGACCAGCCGGCGCTGCGCAGCGAGCAGTCGGTCAACGAACAACGTACCGCCAGCAATGGCCCGCAAGGTGTTCCGGGGGCGCTGAGCAACCAGCCGCCGTCGCCTGCTTCGGCGCCGCAAACCACCGGTGGCGCCACCGCGCAGGCCGGCATGGTGCAGCCAGGCCAGCCACTGCTGGATGCCAATGGTCAGCAAATCATGGACCCGGCCACCGGCCAGCCGATGCTCGCGCCGTACCCGGCGGACAAGCGTCAACAATCCACCAAGAACTTCGAGCTCGACCGTTCCATCAGTCACACCAAGCAACAGCAAGGCCGCTTGAATCGCTTGTCGGTGTCGGTGGTGGTGGACGATCAGGTCAAGGTCAACGCGGCCAACGGCGAAACCACCCGTGCACCGTGGAGCGCCGATGAACTCGCGCGCTTTACCCGTCTGGTGCAGGACGCTGTCGGCTTCGACGCCAGCCGTGGCGACAGTGTCAGCGTGATCAACATGCCGTTCTCCGCCGAGCGCGGTGAAGTGATTGCCGATATTCCGTTCTACTCCCAGCCGTGGTTCTGGGACATCGTCAAGCAAGTGCTGGGTGTCTTGTTCATCCTGATACTGGTGTTCGGTGTGCTGCGTCCGGTGCTCAACAACATCACCAATGGCGGCAAAGGCAAACAACTGGGCCTCGGCAGCGACATGGAACTCGGTGGCATGGCCGGCCTGGACGGCGAGCTGGCCAACGATCGCGTCAGTCTCGGTGGCCCGACCAGCATCCTGCTGCCGAGCCCGAGCGAAGGCTATGACGCACAGTTGAACGCAATCAAGAGTCTGGTGGCAGAAGATCCGGGTCGCGTGGCCCAGGTCGTGAAAGAGTGGATTAACGCAGATGAGTGATAACCGAGCCGCCGTCGCCAAACTGTCCCGGGTCGATAAAGCCGCAATCCTGCTGCTGTCTCTCGGTTCTACCGATGCCGCCCAGGTGCTGCGCCACATGGGGCCCAAAGAGGTCCAGCGTGTGGGTGTGGCCATGGCGCAGATGGGTAACGTGCACCGTGAGCAGGTCGAGCAGGTGATGAGCGAGTTCGTCGACATCGTCGGCGATCAGACCAGCCTGGGCGTCGGCTCCGACGACTACGTGCGCAAAATGCTGACTCAGGCGCTGGGCGAGGACAAGGCCAACGGCCTGATCGACCGGATCCTGCTGGGCGGCAACACCAGTGGCCTCGACAGCCTGAAGTGGATGGAACCGCGCGCCGTCGCCGACGTGATCCGTTACGAGCACCCGCAGATCCAGGCGATCGTCGTGGCGTATCTCGACCCGGACCAGGCCGGCGAAGTGCTGGGCAACTTCGACCACAAGGTGCGACTGGACATCATTCTGCGGGTTTCCTCGCTGAACACGGTGCAGCCAGCCGCACTGAAAGAACTCAACCAGATTCTCGAGAAGCAGTTCTCCGGCAACTCGAATGCCTCGCGCACCACCCTGGGTGGCATCAAGCGTGCGGCCGACATCATGAACTTCCTCGACAGCTCGATCGAAGGTCAGCTGATGGACTCGATCCGCGAAGTCGACGAAGACCTGTCCGGTCAGATCGAAGACCTCATGTTCGTGTTCAACAACCTGTCCGATGTCGACGACCGCGGGATTCAGGCGTTGCTGCGCGAAGTCTCCTCCGATGTACTGGTACTGGCCCTCAAAGGCTCGGACGAAGGCGTCAAGGAAAAGATCTTCAAGAACATGTCCAAACGGGCGGCCGAACTGTTGCGCGACGACCTCGAGGCCAAAGGCCCGGTGCGCGTCAGCGACGTGGAAACCGCACAGAAAGAAATCCTCACCATTGCTCGCCGTATGGCCGAAGCCGGAGAAATCGTTCTCGGCGGGAAGGGCGGCGAAGAGATGATCTAAGGTCACTATGTCGTCCAAACATGATGAGTCCCAGACCGACCTGATCCGCGCCAAGGACGTCGCGGGTTTCGACACCTGGTCGCTGCCCAGTTTCGACCCGCCTGCACCGGAGCCCGAGCCGGAACCAGAGCCCGAGCCGCCGGAAATGGAGGAAGTGCCGCTGGAAGAAGTCCAGCCACTGACCCTCGAAGAACTCGAAAGCATTCGCCAGGAGGCCTACAACGAAGGCTTCGCTACGGGCGAGAAAGAAGGTTTTCACAGCACCACGCTCAAGGTCCGTCAGGAAGCAGAGGCGGTCCTGGCGCCGAAAGTCGCCGCGCTTGAGCAACTGATGGCCAACCTGTTCGAGCCTATCGCCGAGCAAGACACCCAGATCGAAAAGTCGCTGGTCGACCTCGTGCAGCACATCACCAAACAGGTGATTCAGCGGGAGCTGGCCATCGACTCGACGCAGATCGAACACGTCATGCGCGACGCCCTCAAGCTGTTGCCGCTGGGCGTGGGCAATGTGCGGCTGTACATCAATCCGCAGGATTTCGAACAGGTCAAAGCCCTGCGCGAACGCCATGAAGAAACCTGGCGCATCGTCGAGGACGAAGCCTTGTTGCCTGGTGGTTGCCGGGTCGAGACTGAGCACAGTCGTATCGACGCCACCGTTGAAACGCGCATCGCGCGGGTCATGGACAAGCTGTTCGATCAATTGCACGAGCAGGCCTTGCACCCGGCCGCGCCGGACCTGAGCCTGGAGCTGCCGATCGACGCCAAACCTGCCGTCGAAGCCGAGCCGGACGTTCCCGATGCGCCTTGATCGCACCAGCTTCGCCAAGCGCCTGGGCAGTTACGCCGAGGCCACGGAGCTGGCCGGCGCACCGATCCTTGAAGGCCGCTTGCTGCGCATGGTCGGCCTGACCCTCGAAGCTGAAGGCTTGCGCGCTGCCATGGGCAGCCGCTGCATGGTCATCAACGACGACAGTTACCATCCGGTGCAGGTCGAAGCTGAAGTCATGGGCTTCTCCGGCAGCAAAGTCTTTCTGATGCCGGTCGGCAGTGTCGCCGGCATCGCGCCCGGCGCCCGAGTCGTGCCGTTGGCCGATACTGGCCGTCTGCCGATGGGCATGAGCATGCTCGGACGGGTGCTCGATGGCGCCGGTCGTGCGCTGGACGGCAAGGGTGGCATGAAGGCTGAAGACTGGGTGCCGATGGACGGCCCGACGATCAACCCGCTCAAGCGTCACCCGATCAGCGAGCCGCTGGACGTGGGCATTCGTTCCATCAACGGTTTGTTGACGGTCGGTCGCGGTCAGCGGCTCGGGCTGTTCGCCGGTACCGGCGTCGGCAAGAGTGTGCTGCTGGGCATGATGACCCGCTTCACCGAGGCCGACATTATCGTCGTCGGGCTGATCGGTGAACGGGGTCGAGAAGTTAAGGAATTCATCGAGCACATCCTCGGTGAAGAAGGGCTCAAGCGCTCGGTGGTCGTGGCGTCCCCGGCGGACGATGCACCGCTGATGCGTCTGCGCGCTGCGATGTATTGCACGCGGATCGCCGAGTATTTCCGCGACAAGGGCAAGAATGTCCTGTTGCTGATGGACTCGCTGACTCGTTTCGCCCAGGCCCAGCGGGAAATCGCCCTGGCCATTGGCGAGCCGCCGGCGACCAAGGGTTATCCGCCATCGGTGTTCGCCAAGTTGCCGAAACTGGTGGAGCGAGCTGGTAACGCTGAAAAGGGCGGCGGCTCGATCACCGCGTTTTATACCGTGTTGTCCGAAGGCGATGACCAGCAGGATCCGATCGCCGACTCGGCGCGGGGTGTGCTTGACGGGCACATCGTCCTGTCCCGACGTCTGGCTGAGGAAGGGCATTACCCGGCCATCGACATCGAAGCGTCGATCAGCCGGGTCATGCCGTCGGTGGTGTCGCCGGAACACATGGCCCGCGCCCAGTATTTCAAGCAGTTGTGGTCGCGCTATCAGCAGAGCCGCGACCTGATCAGTGTCGGCGCCTACGTCGCCGGCGGTGATCGCGAGACCGACCTGGCGATTTCCCTGCAGCCGCAGCTGGCCAAATACCTGCGCCAAGGGTTGAACGACAGCATCAGCCTGGGCGAAAGCGAATCCTATCTGGGCTCGATCTTCGCGCCTGCGGCTGGCGGTTAATCGATCATGGCCCAGAGTCGGGCAGGGCGTCTGGCGCCGGTGGTCGAAATGGCCGAAAAGGCCGAGAAAACCGCCGCTCAGCGGTTAGGCCATTTTCAGGGCCAGGTTCGAGTGGCAGAAAGCAAACTCGCCGACCTTGAAGCCTTTCGACTCGACTATCAGGAGCAATGGATCGTGCGCGGCAGCAGCGGCGTCTCGGGCCAGTGGCTGCTGGGTTATCAGGGCTTCCTCGCGCAACTGGGCACCGCCATCGATCAGCAGCGACAAAGCCTGGCGTGGCACCAGAACAATCTGAACAAGGCACGGGAAACCTGGCAGCAGGCATTTGCCCGGGTCGAAGGCTTGCGCAAACTGGTTCAGCGTTACGCAGACGAGGCGCGACAGCTGGAAGACAGGCGCGAGCAGAAGCTGATGGACGAGTTGTCCCAGCGGTTGCCGCGTGAGAGTCCGTACTGAATCAGTCAGGCCGCGTTATCGTTCTTCGCGGGCAAGCCTCGCTCCTACAGGTTTCGCATCGTCCATGATTTCGTGAACGGCACAAATCCCGCAGGAGCGAGGCTTGCCCGCGAAGGCGTCCTCAAAAACTCCGCCCCTTTCCAGCCTTGCCCCCATCTCCGTCAAGTGCTAAACCTTGTACAAGTATGTTCACCAATGACAAGGATGCCGTTCAATGTCAGTCGTTACAGAAGTCTCTCCGGATGGGCAAAAACTGACGATATCGATCAGAGGACGATTCGATTTCGGTCGGCATCAAGAGTTTCGCGAGTCCTACGAGCGACTCAACAAGAAGCCCGACTCCATAGTCGTAGATCTTAAAGACGCCACTTATCTTGATAGTTCGGCGCTAGGCATGTTGTTGCTGTTGCGCGATCACGCGGGTGGCGACGATTCCGATGTGCGGGTGATCAACAGTAATTCGGATGTTCGAAAGATTCTCGCGATCTCCAACTTCGACAAACTGTTCGACATCAGTTGACCAACGTGCAGCCGCTCGAGTCGCTGACGATCCTGATTGCCGAAGACAGCGCGGCCGACCGCATGCTGCTGTCGAGTATCGTCCGTCGCCAGGGTCATGAAGTCCTGACGGCGGCCAACGGTGCCGAAGCGGTTGAAGCGTTTCGCTTACAACGACCGCAACTGGTCTTGATGGACGCCATGATGCCGGTGATGGACGGTTTCGAGGCAGCACGGCAGATCAAGGCACTGGCCGGGGAAACCCTGGTGCCGATCATCTTCCTGACGTCGCTGAGCGAAAGCGAAGCCTTGGCGCGCTGTCTGGAGGCTGGCGGTGACGACTTTCTGGCAAAACCCTACAACCAGGTGATCCTCGCCGCCAAAATCAAGGCAATGGACCGTTTGCGCCGGTTGCAGGCCACCGTGCTGGAGCAGCGCGACCAAATTGCCAGGCACCACGATTACCTGCTCAACGAGCAGCGTGTGGCCAAGGCCGTGTTCGACAAGGTCGCCCATTCCGGCTGCCTGAACGCCCCCAACATCCGCTACCTGCAATCGCCTTATGCGCTGTTCAATGGTGATTTGCTGCTCGCGGCGTTCACGCCGGCCGGCGACATGCACGTGCTGCTCGGCGATTTTACCGGCCATGGCTTGCCGGCCGCCGTCGGGGCGATGCCGCTGGCCGAGGTCTTCTACGGCATGACCGCCAAGGGTTACGGCCTGTCGGAAACCCTGCGCGAGATGAACGCCAAGCTCAAGCGCATCCTGCCGGTGGACATGTTCTGTTGTGCGACGCTGCTGTGCCTGAGTTTTCAGCGGCGCTCGGTGGAGGTCTGGAACGGTGGGATGCCGGACGGTTACCTGCACAGTATTGCCAGCGGCGAGCGCACACAGCTGACCGCTCGGCATTTGCCGCTGGGCGTGCTGAGCCCGCAGACGTTCGACGACCGCACCGAAGTGTTTCCGATGGCGGTCGGGGATCGGGTGTTCCTGTTGTCTGACGGGGTGATTGATACGTGCGATGCCAATGAGCAGTTGTTCGGCGTCGAGCGATTGCAGCGGGTGTTTGCGGCCAATCGTCGGCCCGATCAGCTGTTCGAGGAGATCGAGCAGGCGCTGCGGGATTTTCGCGGTGAGGCCCGCGACGATGTCAGCATGGTCGAAGTCAGCCTGGTGGAGGCTGCGCAGCTGAGTCCGCCGGCCCTGGTGTATTCCGACAGCGGTCAGTCCTGCCCGCTGGACTGGTCGGTGAGTTTCGAGTTTCGTGCGGCCACCCTCAAGCGCTTCAATCCATTGCCGTATCTTTTGCAGTTGCTGCTGGAAGTGCATGGTTTGCGCGCCCAGAGCGGTGCGCTTTACAGTGTGCTCGCGGAGTTGTACTCCAATGCACTGGAGCACGGCGTGCTGGGGCTGGACTCAAGCCTGAAACGCGATGCCTCGGGTTTTGCCCGCTATTATCAACAGCGCAATGCACGTCTGGACGAGCTGCAGGACGGCTATGTGCGGCTGCATTTGCAGGTCGCGCCCAAAGGCGAGGGTGGTTGCCTGACGATTCGTGTCGAAGACAGTGGCAAGGGTTTTGATGTCGACAGGGTGATGGCGCGCCCCCTCGATGGTGCCCGTCTGTCGGGACGCGGGGTCAGTCTGATCCGCCAGTTGAGCCGTAACGCCAACTGGTCCGACGATGGTCGTAGTGCCCGCGTGGAATTTTTCTGGGAGGCTCTGGCATAATCCGCGCATTCTTGATCAAGGAGTGAGCAAGTGGCTGACACACATCTGGATCGCGACGTGCTGAGCGCGTTGCAAGAAGTCATGGAGGATGAGTATCCGATGTTGCTGGGTACTTTTCTTGCCGATTCCATAGAGCGCTTGAGTCAGCTGCACAAGGCTGACGATGCCGAGACGCTCGGTGCCACTGCGCACAGTTTCAAGGGCAGTTGCAGCAACATGGGCGCCATTCGCCTCGCGCAGTTGTGCAATGAGCTCGAGCAGCGAAGCAAACAGGCGTCGCTGGAAGGCATCGAGGAACTGATCAGCGAAATCGATAGTGAATTCGCGATTATCCGCACCCTCTACGAAGCAGAGCGCCAGCGCTCTCTCGCTGACAGTGCGACCGTCCGGCGTTTTTAGCGCCGTCCGAACAAAACTGGCGCAACCCTTGCAGCAATCTCCGCAACTGTACCTACGATCCCAGTGCAGCGGAGACCGTTTCATGCCCGTTACCCCCAATATTCTTCTTCAGGCCGCCGCTCAGGCCAAGACTCAAGCCGCCTCCGCCAATCCACCGGCGCTGTCCGCTGAGCCCGGGGACAAAGCCTCCAGCTTCGCTCAGGTCTACGCCAATCAAGCCCAGAACAAGCCCTCGGCGGCCACCGATGGATCGCCGAAGCCGGTGCGCGATAAAGCCCCGGACAGCCCCGATAAAAAGAGCGTCGGCAACGACAATGCTGCCGCCCCGGAACCGACGGTTGCCGATAGCGGCAAAACCTTGCCCGCCGATAAACCGGCGCCGGACGACGACAAGGCTGCCAGCGATGATGCCGCAGCTGCCGCGGATACCGCAGAAACCCCGGTAGTCGTCGACACGGCGCCGGTTGATCCGGCTCTCGATCCGTCATTGCTGCCAGCGTTGCAAGCCGTGGTGGCAGCTCCGGTTCCGCAAGCACCGCCAGTGGTGGTCACTGAGCAGCCGCAAGTGCAGGCACCTCTTGTTGCTGCGCCAGTGGCGGCGGTACAGGTTGCCGCACCGGCGGATGACGCGTTCGATCCTGAAGCCGATCCGCTGGATGCGCTGCCGGCCGTGCGTATGGCCATGGAACAGGGCGGTCATATTTCCGCTGCCAGTCAGGCGCAACCCAAGGCAGCACCGACGGCTGCTCAGGCCCAGGCTGATGGCGAACCCACCTCGGCGCAGAACTTTGCCGCCGGCATGGCGGGCATGCTCGATGTGCAGGCGGACAAGGACAGTACCAGCCAGGGCGGTGAGAAAACCTTCAGTGGGTTGATCGATGACGGCCTCAAGGACTTGAAATCGGCGAGCAGCGATACCCGCGTCGACGACTTCGCCAACCGTCTGGCGGCACTGACTCAGGCAGCTACACCGAAAACCGCCAACGCGGTACCGGTGAATCAGCCGATCACGATGAATCAAAGCGGCTGGACCGAAGAAATCGTGAACCGGGTCATGTACCTGTCCAGCGCCAATCTCAAGGCGGCCGATATCCAGTTGCAACCGGCCGAACTGGGTCGTCTCGACATTCGGGTGAACATGGTGCCGGACCAGCAGACCCAAGTGACCTTCATGAGCGCGCATCCAAGCGTTCGCGAAGCGCTCGATGGTCAGATGCACCGCTTGCGTGACATGTTCGCGCAGCAGGGCATGGGGCAGGTTGATGTCAACGTGTCCGACCAGTCGCGTGGTTGGCAGGGGCAGGGTCAGGAACAACAGGCTCAGCAGGGGCAGGGCGGGCGCAGCAACGCCAGCGGTGGTCGCCTCGATGGCGTGGATGAAGAGCTCGCGCCGACCGTTGCCGAAGTCGCGGCCAGCACCACCAGTGTCATCGGCTCCAGCGCCGTCGACTACTACGCCTGAATTAGTCAGGCACCAAACCCTGTGGGAGCGAGCCTGCTCGCGATGAGGCACTGACAGTCAATATCTTCATCGACTGTTGCACCGCAATCGCGAGCAGGCTCGCTCCCACATTTGTTTTGTGGTGAATCGTCATCCGCCGTCCCCTGTCTCCCGACACTTCTGGCATAACACTTGCTCTTGCCTTGCCGTGCGACTGTGAAAACCCGAATAGTGACGGATTATTGGCATGGCGAAGAGCGAAGCAGTAGTAAAAGACCCCGCAACCAAAGGCAAAATCAAGCTGATCATTGTGATCGTGGTGGCCCTGCTGCTGGCGATCGGCTTGTCCGTGGGAGCGACCTGGTTCTTCATGCACAGCGCTCAGAGCAAACCTGCCGCCGTGGTTGAAACTGCCCCGGCCGGCAAGCAACCAGCGGTTTTCGAGCAAATGGCGCCGGCCTTCGTGGCCAACTACAACCAGAACGGCCGCCAGCGCTTCATGCAGGTGAGCATCACCATGCAGGGTCGCAATCAGGCCGACCTGGAAGCCCTGAAAGTCCACATGCCGGTCATCCGCAACAACCTTGTCATGCTGTTCTCCGGGCAGGATTTCGCGACCCTGGCGTCGCCGGTCGGTCAGGAAATGCTGCGCCAGAAAGCCACGGCCAGCGTCCAGGAAGTGGCGCAGAAAGAGCTCGGCAAAGTGGTCATCGAACAGTTGCTTTTCACTAATTTCGTACTGCAGTAGGAACACGACATGGCCGTGCAGGACCTGCTGTCCCAGGATGAGATCGATGCGCTGTTGCATGGTGTCGACGATGGTCTGGTACAGACCGATACCGCTGCCGAACCCGGCAGTGTCAAAAGCTACGACCTGACCAGCCAGGATCGCATCGTCCGTGGACGCATGCCGACCTTGGAAATGATCAACGAGCGTTTCGCCCGCTACACCCGCATCAGCATGTTCAACATGCTGCGCCGCTCGGCGGACGTTGCCGTCGGTGGTGTGCAGGTGATGAAGTTTGGCGAATACGTGCACTCGCTGTACGTGCCGACCAGCCTCAACCTGGTCAAGATCAAGCCGTTGCGCGGCACGGCGCTGTTCATCCTCGACGCCAAACTGGTGTTCAAACTGGTGGACAACTTCTTCGGCGGCGACGGCCGTCACGCGAAGATCGAAGGGCGTGAATTCACCCCGACCGAACTGCGTGTGGTGCGCATGGTGCTGGAGCAGGCCTTCGTCGATCTGAAGGAGGCCTGGCAGGCGATCATGGAAGTGAACTTCGAGTACATCAACTCGGAAGTGAACCCGGCCATGGCCAACATCGTCGGCCCGAGCGAAGCCATTGTGGTGTCGACCTTCCACATCGAACTCGATGGCGGTGGCGGCGACCTGCACGTGACCATGCCGTACTCGATGATCGAGCCGGTACGCGAAATGCTCGACGCCGGCTTCCAGTCGGACCTCGACGATCAGGACGAGCGTTGGGTCAATGCCCTGCGCCAGGACGTGCTCGACGTCGACGTGCCGATCGGCGCTACGGTTGCCCGTCGCCAGTTGCGCCTGCGCGACATTCTGCACATGCAGCCGGGGGACATTATCCCGGTCGAAATGCCGGAAGAAATGATCATGCGCGCCAATGGCGTGCCTGCGTTCAAGGTCAAGATGGGCTCGCACAAAGGCAACCTCGCGTTGCAAGTGATCGAGCCGATCGAGCGCCGTTGACCGGCGCCTCTACATATTCGCTTTTAACTGACGGCTGCCCTCTGATGGGTTGCCCGCCGAGGACACATGATGGCTGACGATATGAATACCCAGGACGACCAGGCGCTGGCTGACGAATGGGCTGCGGCCCTGGAAGAAACCGGTGATGCCGGGCAGGACGACATTGACGCCTTGCTGGCGGCTGACGCTGCTGGTTCGTCGTCGAACCGTCTGCCGATGGAAGAATTCGGCAGCGTGCCGAAAAACAACGATCCGGTAACCCTGGACGGTCCGAACCTGGACGTGATCCTCGACATCCCGGTGTCGATTTCCATGGAAGTCGGCAGCACCGACATCAACATCCGTAACCTGCTGCAGCTCAACCAGGGTTCGGTGATCGAGCTCGATCGCCTGGCCGGTGAGCCGTTGGACGTGCTGGTCAACGGTACGTTGATCGCTCACGGTGAAGTGGTGGTGGTCAACGAGAAGTTCGGCATCCGCCTGACTGACGTGATCAGCCCAAGCGAACGCATCAAGAAGCTGCGCTGAGTGAAAAAGCTTTCGGGGTTGTTACTGGCCTTGCCGTTCAGTGCGTTGGCGGCCGAACCGGCGGCTAATGCTGCCGTGGCTGCCGCACCTGCTGTCAGCAGCGGTGTGGCGGGCCAGTTGACGCAATTGGTGCTCGGTCTGCTGCTGGTGTTGGGGTTGATCTTCTTCCTCGCTTGGCTGCTGCGCCGGGTCCAGCAGGCCGGGCCGGCGGGCAAGGCGCAGGTGATCGAGTTGATCGGTTCCCGGGCGCTGGGTCCGCGTGACCGATTGATGCTGGTGCAGGTTGGCAACGAGCAGATCCTGCTCGGTTTGAGCTCCGGCACCATCACCGCGCTGCATGTGCTCAAGGAGCCGGTGCACGTACCGGTCACCGAGAAAGCGACCCCGGAATTTGCCCTGCGCCTGATGGAACTGATGGGCAAGGATCAGAAGGATAAGAAGTAATGGGTGCGCTACGCATCATCTTGACGCTGGCCCTGATGCTGGCCGCGCCGCTGGCCTTCGCCGCCGATCCGTTGTCGATCCCGGCGATCACCCTGGGCACCAACGCCCAGGGCGCTCAGGAATACTCGGTCAGCCTGCAAATCCTGCTGATCATGACCGCGCTGAGTTTCATTCCGGCGTTCGTCATGCTGATGACCAGTTTCACGCGGATCATCATCGTCTTCTCGATCCTGCGTCAGGCCCTGGGCCTGCAGCAGACGCCGTCGAACCAGATCCTCACGGGCATGGCGCTGTTTCTGACCCTGTTCATCATGGCGCCGGTGTTTGACCGGGTGAACCAGGATGCCTTGCAGCCGTATCTGGCGGAAAAACTCACCGCGCAGGATGCCGTGGCCAAGGCTCAGGTGCCGATCAAGGACTTCATGCTGGCGCAGACGCGCAGCAGTGATCTGGAATTGTTCATGCGCCTGTCCAAGCGCACGGACATCGCCACGCCGGATCAGGCGCCGCTGACCATTCTGGTGCCGGCCTTCGTCACGTCCGAGCTGAAAACCGCGTTCCAGATCGGCTTCATGATCTTCATTCCGTTCCTGATCATCGACCTGGTCGTCGCCAGTGTGCTGATGGCCATGGGTATGATGATGCTCTCGCCGCTGATCATTTCCCTGCCGTTCAAGATCATGCTGTTCGTGCTGGTGGATGGCTGGGCGCTGATCATCGGGACATTGGCGAGTAGCTTCGGCGGTGTTTCGCCATGACGCCGGAAGTCGCGGTAGACATCTTTCGTGAAGCGCTCTGGCTGACCACCATGATGGTCGCCGTGCTGGTGATTCCGAGTCTGCTGGTGGGCCTGTTGGTCGCGATGTTCCAGGCGGCTACGCAGATCAACGAACAAACCCTGAGCTTCTTGCCGCGCCTGCTGGTCATGCTGGTGACGCTGATCGTTGCCGGTCCGTGGCTGGTGCAGACGTTCATGGAATACATCCTGCAGTTGTACGGCAATATTCCTCGGGTCATCGGCTAAGCCATGCAGTCACTGCTGCAACTGACCGATACCCAGATCAGCACCTGGGTGGCGACGTTCATGTTGCCCCTGTTTCGCATCGGTGGCTTGCTGATGGTCATGCCGGTTTTCGGTACGACCCTGGTCCCCCAGCGGGTGCGTCTGTATTTCGCCCTCGCGATCACGCTCGTGATTGCGCCCGGGTTGCCACCAATGCCGCCGGTCAATGCGCTGGACTTGAGCGGGCTGCTGCTGATTGCCGAGCAGATCCTCATTGGCGCGGTGATGGGGTTCGCCTTGCAACTGTTCTTCCAGGCCTTCGTGGTCGCCGGGCAGATCGTATCGATTCAGATGGGCATGGGCTTCGCGTCGATGGTCGACCCCACCAACGGCGTGTCGGTGGCGGTGATCGGGCAGTTCTTCACCATGCTGGTGACGCTGTTGTTCCTGGCCATGAATGGCCACTTGGTGGTCTTCGAAATTCTCACTGAAAGTTTCACCACGCTCCCGGTCGGTAGCGGCTTTATGGTTTCACAGTTCTGGGACCTGGCCGGCAAGCTCGGTTGGGTGCTGGGTGCGGCATTGTTGCTGGTGTTGCCGGCGATCACCGCGCTACTGGTGGTCAACATCGCGTTTGGCGTGATGACCCGCGCCGCGCCGCAACTGAACATCTTTTCCATCGGCTTCCCGCTGACCCTGGTGCTCGGGCTGTTCATTGTCTGGGTCGGGCTGGCGGACATCATCAATCAGTACCAACCGCTGGCTACCGAGGCCTTGCAGTGGTTGCGCGAACTGGCACGGGCGCGCTGAGTCATGGCTGAGAGCGAAAGCGGTCAGGACAAAACAGAAGACCCCACGGAGAAACGTAAAAAGGACTCCAGGGACAAGGGCGAAATTGCGCGCTCCAAAGAGCTCAACACCTTGGCGATCATGCTTGCCGGTGCCGGTGCGCTGCTGATTTTCGGCGGGGCTTTGGCGCAGGACATGATGGAGCTGATGCGCATGAACTTCACGCTGTCGCGGGAAGTGATTCTGGATCAGCGCAGCATGGGCACCTTCCTCCTGCACTCGGGGCAGATTGCCCTGTTGGCGATTCAGCCGGTGATGATCACCTTGCTGCTGGCGGCATTTCTCGGCCCGATTTCCCTCGGTGGCTGGTTGTTCGCGGCAGGCTCGATGGCGCCGAAATTCAGTCGCATGAACCCCGGCGCGGGGCTGAAGCGGATGTTCTCGGCCAAGGCGCTGGTGGAGCTGCTCAAGGCCCTGGCGAAGTTCTTCATTGTGCTGTTCGTCGCGCTGGCGGTGTTGAATTCCGACATCGACGACCTGATGCGCATTGCGCACGAGCCGTTGGAAATGGCGATCATTCACAGCCTGCAAGTGGTCGGCTGGAGTACCCTGTGGATGGCGTGCGGCTTGATCATCATCGCCGCCGTCGACGTGCCGGTGCAGCTCTGGGAAAGCCACAAGAAGCTGCTGATGACCAAGCAGGAAGTGCGCGACGAGCACAAGGATCAGGAGGGGAGGCCGGAGGTCAAGCAGCGCATTCGCCAGTTGCAGCGCGAGATGTCCCAGCGCCGGATGATGGCGGCCATCCCTGAGGCCGATGTGGTCATTACCAACCCGACTCACTATGCCGTGGCGCTCAAATACGACCCGGACAAGGGCTCGGCACCGATGCTGATTGCCAAGGGCAGTGATTTCCTGGCCCTGAAAATCCGTGAAATCGCCGTGGCCAACGAAGTGCTGCTGCTGGAGTCTCCGGCCCTGGCGCGTTCGATCTATTACTCCACGGAGCTGGAGCAGGAAATTCCTGGCGGGCTTTATCTGGCCGTCGCTCAGGTATTGGCCTACGTCTACCAGATCCGACAGCACCGCGCGGGCAAGGGCAAGCGGCCGGATCCGCTCAAGGATGACTTGCCGATTCCACCGGATCTGCGCCGCGATTCCTGAGTTTTGCGCTAGTCGTGCCGACGCCTTCGCGGGCAAGCCTCGCTCCTACAGGGTTTGCGTCGTCCACAAAACATCCGCTTTGTAGGAGCGTGGCTTGCCCGCGAAAGCGTCAGCCCGAACAGCACAAATCCCCCTGATAAACCCCTCTGTTCCAAGCGCTCGGCAAAAGTTGGAAGGCTTCTTGCAGTAGCCGCCCTGCGTCTGCTTCAGGCGTCAAAAGTTTGCTTTAAAGGAACGGGGAAAACCGGTGGATCGCTCTCAGTTACTCAACAGTGCCCGCACAAACGTTGCCGACTTAAGTCGGGGCAATCTGGGCGTGCCGTTGTTGCTGCTGGTCATGCTGGCCATGATGATGCTGCCGGTGCCGCCGTTCCTGCTGGACGTGTTCTTCACGTTCAACATCGCGCTGTCGATCGTCGTGCTACTGGTCTGCGTCTACGCGTTGCGACCGCTGGATTTCGCGGTGTTCCCGACCATTCTGCTGGTGGCAACGTTGTTGCGACTGGCGCTGAACGTGGCCTCCACGCGAGTGGTGATGCTTCACGGGCAGGACGGCCACGCCGCCGCCGGTAAGGTGATCCAGGCGTTCGGTGAGGTGGTGATCGGCGGCAACTACGTGGTCGGTATCGTAGTCTTCGCGATTTTGATGATCATCAACTTCGTCGTGGTAACCAAGGGTGCCGGGCGGATTTCCGAGGTGAGCGCACGTTTCACCCTCGATGCGATGCCCGGCAAACAAATGGCGATCGACGCCGATTTGAACGCCGGCCTGATCGATCAGAACCAGGCCAAGATGCGCCGGATGGAAGTGGCCCAGGAAGCTGAGTTCTACGGTTCCATGGACGGTGCCAGCAAGTTCGTGCGTGGCGATGCCATCGCCGGTTTGCTGATTCTGTTCATCAACCTGATCGGCGGCATGGCGGTCGGTATCTTCCAGCACGGCATGACCTTCGGTGATGCGGGCAGGGTTTACGCGTTGCTGACCATCGGTGACGGTTTGGTGGCGCAATTGCCATCACTGTTGTTATCTACAGCTGCAGCGATCATGGTGACCCGTGCTTCCGGTTCGGAAGACATGGGCAAGCAGATCAATCGCCAGATGTTCGCCTCGCCCAAGGCGCTGGCCGTGGCAGCGGGCCTGATGGCAGTGATGGGCCTGGTGCCCGGCATGCCGCACTTTTCCTTTCTGACCATGGCGGCCCTGGCGGCCGGTGGCGCGTACCTGTTCTGGAAGAAGCAGAACATCGTCAAGGTTCAGGCCCTGCAAGAGGTCAAGCGTCAGCAGGAATTGCTGCCATCGCCGGCTCGCGCTCAGGAAACCAAGGAGCTTGGCTGGGACGATGTGACGCCGATCGACATGATTGGCCTGGAAGTCGGCTATCGTCTGATTCCGCTGGTGGACCGCAATCAGGGTGGTCAGCTGCTGGCGCGGATCAAGGGTGTGCGTAAAAAACTGTCCCAGGATCTGGGCTTCCTGATGCCGACTGTGCATATCCGTGACAACCTCGACCTCGCGCCTAGCGCCTATCGCCTCACCCTGATGGGGGTGATCCTGGCCGAAGCGGAGATTTATCCGGACCGCGAGCTGGCGATCAACCCTGGTCAGGTCTACGGTTCGCTCAACGGTATTACCGCCAAAGATCCGGCTTTCGGGCTGGAGGCGGTCTGGATCGAAGTCAGTCAGCGCGCACAGGCACAATCCCTCGGTTACACCGTGGTCGATGCCAGTACGGTAGTGGCAACCCATTTGAACCAGATTTTGTACAAGCACTCCAGTGAGCTGATTGGCCACGAAGAAGTGCAGCAACTCATGCAATTGCTGGCCAAAAGCTCGCCAAAACTGGCGGAAGAGCTGGTGCCCGGCGTGGTTTCGTTGTCGCAGCTACTTAAGGTGCTCCAGGCGTTGCTGGCCGAACAAGTGCCCGTACGGGACATTCGCAGCATCGCCGAGGCGATCGCGAACAATGCCGCCAAGAGTCAAGATACTGCCGCGCTGGTGGCCGCCGTCCGCGTCGGCGTATCTCGTGCAATCGTCCAAAGCATTGTGGGGACTGAGTCGGAGCTGCCAGTTATCACCTTGGAGCCAAGGTTGGAACAAATATTGCTCAATAGTCTTCAGAAGGCAGGACAAGGCTCGGAAGAGGGCGTTCTGCTGGAGCCAAGCATGGCTGAAAAACTGCAACGCTCGTTGATCGATGCGGCGCAGCGTCAGGAAATGCAAGGTCAGCCGGTGATTCTGTTGGTGGCCGGCCCGGTTCGCGCGATGCTGTCGCGATTCGGCCGACTGGCAGTCCCGGGTTTGCATGTGTTGGCTTACCAGGAAATCCCTGACAACAAGCAAGTGACCATCGTTGCGACAGTAGGGCCCAACGGCTGAGGTAGTGGTTTATGCAAGTTAAGCGTTTTTTCGCCGCCGATATGCGTCAGGCCATGAAGCTGGTTCGTGATGAGCTGGGCGCTGATGCCGCCATCATTGGCAACCGCCGGATCGCCGGTGGTGTCGAACTGACGGCCGCTCTGGATTACAAACTGTCGGCGCTGGCCCCGCGTGTTCCGAACATGGAACTCGAGGATGAGCTGCGCAAGACCCAGTCGCGGATCGTCACCGCCCAGGCCGAACTGAGCCTGCGCAGCGATGGCGAGAGCGACAAGTCCACCAATCGCCAGTTGTTCGCCGGCCTGCCGCTGACTGCCGCCGAGCCGCTGATCGAGCCGACCTACGCTGAACCTCGTCGCCCGGCACCGGCCCCCGCGCCTGCCGCGACCGGTGTTGATCCGCGTGCCTTCGACTCGATGCGTTTCGAACTCAACAGCCTGCGCGAACTGATGGAAGTACAACTCGGTTCGCTGGCCTGGAATCAGTTGCAAGGCAGCCGCCCGGCCCAGGCCAACCTTTGGCGCCGCCTGCAACGCATCGGTTTGTCCGGTCCGTTGTCCCGCGATCTGCTGGAGCTGATTACCGACATTGATGAACCTCGTCAGGCCTGGCGCATGTTGCTGGCGCACCTGGCGCGGATGATCGCCACACCGGAAGTCGAGCCACTGGAAGAGGGCGGCGTGATTGCCATGGTCGGCCCCGCCGGCATGGGCAAGACCACCACCCTGGCCAAGCTCGCGGCCCGTTACGTGCTCAAGTACGGCGCGCAGAATATCGCGCTGGTGAGCATGGACAGCTACCGCATCGGTGCCCAGGAACAACTCAAGACCCTCGGCCGGATCCTCAATGTGTCGGTGACGCACGTCGATCCGGGCCAGTCCCTGGTGCAGGCGCTGGATCCTTTGCTGCGCAAGCGCGTGGTGCTGATCGATACCGCGGGCCTTCAGGCCAGCGATCCGGCATTGCGCATGCAGCTCGAAAGCCTGGCCGGTCGTGGCATCAAATCAAAAAATTATCTGGTTCTGGCAACCACCAGCCAAAAACAGGTTCTAACCGCCGCTTATCACAGTTACAAGCGCTGCGGGCTGGCTGGCTGCATCCTGACTAAACTGGATGAGACGGCAAGCCTGGGCGAGGTGTTGAGCCTGGCGATCAGTCATGAATTGCCGGTGGCTTACCTGACTGATGGACCGCGTATTCCGGATGATCTGCATCTGCCGCGTCGTCATCAGTTGGTCAGTCGCGCCGTTAGCGTGCAAATGCAGGAAGAACCCAGCGAAGAAGCCATGGCTGACATGTTCGCTGATATTTATCACAGCCCGACCAAGCAGGTTGGCTGAGGTATTAATGAACAGTTTTTGTACCTACATCGATGGTCTGCCATGCATTGTTCAGTTGATGAACGCGCAGCCAGTAATGTGGCCTCCGTCTATGCAAGACAAGGTAAAGAAATAACATGGGCAGCATGCATCCCGTACAGGTGATCGCGGTGACCGGCGGCAAAGGTGGCGTCGGGAAGACTAATGTGTCAGTGAACTTGTCCCTGGCTCTAGCTGAGCTCGGCCGGCGCGTCATGCTGCTGGACGCCGATCTGGGGCTGGCGAATGTCGACGTCCTGTTGGGACTGACACCCAAACGTACCCTGGCCGACGTCATCGAAGGCCGCTGTGAGCTGCGCGACGTGTTGTTGCAGGGGCCAGGCGGCATCCGCATCGTCCCGGCCGCGTCCGGCACACAAAGCATGGTTCATCTGAGTCCGGCCCAGCATGCCGGCCTGATCCAGGCGTTCAGCGATATCGGCGACAACCTCGACGTGCTCGTGATCGACACCGCTGCGGGTATTGGTGACTCGGTAGTCAGTTTTGTTCGCGCCGCGCAAGAAGTCTTGCTGGTGGTCTGCGATGAGCCGACTTCGATCACGGATGCCTACGCCCTGATCAAACTGCTCAACCGCGACTACGGCATGAACCGCTTCCGCGTCCTGGCCAACATGGCCCAGAGCCCGCAGGAAGGCCGCAACCTGTTCGCCAAGTTGACCAAGGTCACGGACCGCTTCCTCGACGTCGCCTTACAATACGTCGGTGCGGTGCCGTACGACGAAAGCGTGCGCAAGGCTGTGCAGAAGCAGCGCGCGGTCTATGAAGCCTTCCCTCGTTCCAAGTGCTCCCTGGCTTTCAAGGCCATCGCACAAAAGGTCGATACCTGGCCGCTGCCTGCCAACCCGCGCGGGCACCTGGAGTTTTTCGTCGAGCGCCTCGTGCAACAAACGGCAGGACCCGTGCTATGACAGCCAGCGGTTACAACCTCTACAAGAAGTCGGCGCGTGACGCGCAGTACGAGCTGATCGAGCGTTACGCGCCACTGGTCAAACGCATTGCTTACCACCTGCTGGCGCGACTGCCAGCCAGTGTCCAGGTCGAAGACCTGATCCAGGCCGGGATGATCGGCCTGCTTGAAGTATCCACCAAATATGACGCCAGCAAAGGCGCGAGTTTCGAGACGTACGCGGGCATCCGGATCCGCGGCGCCATGCTTGATGAAGTGCGCAAAGGGGACTGGGCGCCACGTTCGGTCCACCGCAATACCCGCATGGTCAGCGACGCAATTCGCTCGATTGAAGCTAAAACCGGTCGTGACGCTAAAGATCACGAAGTTGCGGCCGAACTCCAATTGAGTCTCGACGATTACTACGGGATTTTGAACGACACCCTGGGCAGCCGCTTGTTCAGTTTCGACGACCTGTTGCAGGACGGCGAACACGAAGGGCTGCATGAGGATGGCGCGAGTGCTCATCTCGAGCCGTCGCGCGATCTGGAAGATGAACGCTTCCAGGCAGCGCTGGCGGACGCGATTGCCAATTTGCCGGAGCGTGAGCGACTGGTGTTGGCGCTGTACTACGACGAAGAGTTGAATCTCAAGGAAATCGGTGAGGTCCTGGGGGTCAGCGAATCTCGGGTCAGCCAGTTACACAGCCAGTGCGCGGCCCGTTTGCGGGGGCGTTTGGGGGAGTGGCGAGCGCGCTGAAGGCAGTGTGGGGACACTGCGAACTTGGCTGGTGTGGTGTTGAACTGCGCCGGTCTCGATCTGTTGTGCTCCAGACAGTCATTGAGTGCTTTGCCGGATTGATTGAAATGGCGCGTCCAGGTGCTGGGCGCGTTTAAGACTGCTTGGAGGTCGAATTGGACAAGAACATGAAAATCCTCATCGTTGATGACTTCTCAACGATGCGGCGGATCATAAAAAACCTGTTGCGTGACCTTGGGTTCACCAACACGGTCGAGGCTGACGATGGCATCACCGCCATTCCGGTTCTCAACAGCGGAAGCATCGACTTTCTGGTAACGGACTGGAACATGCCTGGCATGACCGGTATCGATCTGCTGCGCCACGTGCGCGCCGATGAAAAGCTCAAGCACCTGCCAGTGCTGATGGTGACCGCTGAAGCCAAGCGCGAGCAGATCATCGAAGCGGCCCAGGCCGGTGTAAACGGCTATGTGGTCAAACCCTTCACGGCCCAGGCGTTGAAAGAAAAAATCGAGAAGATTTTCGAACGCATCGGTTGAGAAACTGCGCCACGGGGAAGCTATGGACCAAAACGAATCTTCACAGGGCGATTTTGAATCGACCCTGAAAAAACACGCGGTCGAACTGGTCGAAAGCCTTGAGAAAGGCAAGTTCGGCGACGCTGTGCAACTGATCCATGAGCTCAACCAGACCCGTGACCGCGGCCTGTATCAGGAAGTGGGCAAGCTCACCCGCGAGCTGCACAGTGCGATCGTCAATTTTCAGATTGACCCGCACATGCCGCAAGCCGAGGAAGTGTCCCAGATCACAGATGCCACCGAGCGTCTGGGTTACGTTGTCAAGCTGACAGAGGCCGCAGCCAACCGCACCATGGATCTGGTCGAAAACTCCACGCCGCTGGTCAACAGCCTGAGCGATGAAGCTCAGGCGCTGAGCACGGACTGGGGGCGGTTCATGCGTCGCGAAGTCGGGGCTGAGGAATTTCGTGAGCTGGCACGGCGTGTCGATGGTTTCCTGGCACGTAGCAGCGCGGACAACCGTGCGGTGTCGAGCAACCTCAACGACATTCTGCTCGCTCAGGATTACCAGGACCTCACCGGTCAGGTGATCAAGCGTGTGACCCAATTGGTCACTGAAGTTGAAAGCAACCTGCTCAAGCTCGTGCTTATGGCCAGTCAGGTGGACCGCTTTGCGGGCATCGAACATGACCGTGAAGCGATGCTTGCAGAAAAAGATCCGCAAAAACATCTCTCTCAGGGTGAAGGTCCGCAGATTCATGCCGATAAAAGAGAAGACGTTGTGTCCGGTCAGGACGATGTGGACGATTTGTTATCCAGCCTAGGATTTTAGATTTTTAGCATTTTAGGTTTTTTAGGTTTTTAGACCTTTAGGAGCACCCCCTTAATGAGCTTCGGCGCCGATGAAGAGATCCTTCAGGATTTCCTGGTTGAGGCCGGCGAGATTCTAGAGCAACTGTCCGAACAGCTGGTCGAGCTTGAAAGCCGACCGGATGATGCGGACTTGCTCAATGCAATTTTTCGCGGTTTTCACACTGTAAAAGGGGGCGCCGGCTTCCTCCAGCTCAACGAGCTGGTGGAGTGCTGTCACATCGCCGAGAACGTGTTTGACATCCTGCGCAAGGGTGAACGTCGCGTCGATTCGGAATTGATGGACGTGGTTCTCGAAGCGCTGGACGCGGTGAACGGCATGTTCAGCGAAGTCCGCGAGCGTGGCCCGATAACGGCCGCCACGCCTGAATTGCTTGCAGCCCTGGCCCGTCTGGCCGAGCCGCAAACCGCCGATCAAGCCGCACCTGTGGCTGAAGTGGTGGAAGAGCCGGCTGCCGAAGCCGAATCAGGCGACATCACTGATAATGAATTCGAACAACTGCTGGACTCGCTGAACGCCGTCAAGGCTCAGGCTGAGGCCCCGGCCGCTGCTCCGCTGCCGGCCGGCGATGCCGCGACCAGCGATGAAATCACCGATGCCGAGTTCGAGTCGTTGCTCGATCAGTTGCACGGCAAAGGCCAGTTCGCCGTCGACGCGGTGGCAGCACCCGCTGCGCCTGCCGCACCGGCTGCGCCGAAAGCGCCAGGTGACAGTTCCGACATTACCGACGACGAGTTCGAAGCACTGCTCGATCAGCTGCACGGCAAGGGCAACTTTGCCGTCGATGCGCTGGAATCGGCCATTGCCTCGGTACCGACCCCGGCTGCGCCAACCGCAGCAGCGGCTGGCGGCGATCTGATCTCGGATCACGAGTTCGAATCGCTGCTCGACGAATTGCATGGCAAAGGCAAGTTCACTGAAGTCGGCACCGGTTCCGCCGCCTCTTCGGTAGCAACGCCCGTCGCCAAGGCCTCGGCACCTGTCGCCAAGGCGCCCGAACCAAAAGCCGAGGCAGCGAAGCCTGCTGCCGCCGCTGCACCGAAACCTGCCGCCGCCGCTGCTGCACCGGCGCCTGCCCGTGCAGCGGCCGCGCCGCCTGCGGAAAAACCGGCCAGCGAAGCCGAGACCACCGTGCGGGTCGATACCGCGCGTCTCGACGAAATCATGAACATGGTCGGCGAGTTGGTACTGGTGCGTAACCGCCTGGTTCGCCTGGGTGCCAACAGCGCCGATGAAGCCATGTCCAAAGCCGTGTCGAACCTCGACGTGGTCACGGCCGACTTGCAAACCGCGGTCATGAAGACCCGGATGCAACCGATCAAGAAAGTCTTCGGGCGCTTCCCGCGTCTGGTTCGCGACTTGGCTCGCCAGCTCAAGAAAGAGATCAACCTGGAGCTGGTCGGCGAAGAAACCGACCTCGACAAAAACCTTGTCGAGGCCCTGGCCGACCCGCTGGTCCACTTGGTGCGCAACTCGGTCGACCACGGTATCGAAGAGCCGGCCGATCGCGAAGCGATGGGCAAGCCGCGCAGCGGCAAAGTGATTTTGTCCGCTGAACAGGAAGGCGACCACATCCTGCTGTCCATCTCCGATGACGGCAAGGGCATGGACGCCGACGTGTTGCGCGGCATCGCGGTGAAGAAAGGTTTGATGGACAAGGATGCGGCGGATCGCCTCAGCGAGTCCGACTGCTTCAACCTGATCTTCGCACCGGGTTTCTCGACCAAGACCGAGATCTCCGACGTGTCGGGTCGTGGCGTGGGCATGGACGTGGTGAAAACCAAGATCGCCCAGCTCAACGGCACCATCAATATCTACTCGACCAAGGGCAAAGGCTCGAAGATCGTCATCAAGGTCCCGTTGACCCTGGCGATCATGCCGACGCTGATGGTCATGCTCGGCAACCAGGCGTTCGCGTTCCCTCTGGTGAACGTCAACGAGATCTTCCACCTCGACCTGTCGACCACCAACGTGGTGGACGGCCAGGAAGTGGTGATCGTGCGGGACAAGGCGCTGCCACTGTTCTACCTCAAGCGCTGGCTGGTCAGCTCCGCCGCTCACGAAGAGCAGCGTGAAGGCCATGTGGTGATCCTTTCGGTGGGCACCCAGCGGATCGGCTTCGTTGTCGATCAACTGGTCGGCCAGGAAGAAGTGGTCATCAAGCCATTGGGCAAAATGCTCCAGGGAACCCCGGGCATGTCGGGCGCCACCATCACCGGTGACGGTCGCATTGCGCTGATTCTCGATGTTCCGAGCATGCTCAAGCGTTACGCCGCACGGCGTATTTGATTCTGGGGGAGCGGGGCGACGAAGCCTCGCCCCCGCCTAACGGAGTGTTTATGGTAGTCAAAGTCCTGGTGGTGGACGATTCGGGGTTTTTCCGCCGCCGCGTCTCGGAAATTCTTTCAGCGGATTCGAATATCCAGGTCGTCGGTACGGCGACCAACGGAAAAGAGGCGATCGATCAGGCCCTGGCCCTCAAGCCGGACGTGATCACCATGGACTACGAGATGCCGATGATGGATGGCATCACGGCAGTGCGGCACATCATGCAGCGCTGCCCGACCCCGGTGTTGATGTTCTCCTCGCTGACGCACGAAGGCGCCCGGGTCACCCTGGACGCGCTGGATGCCGGCGCGGTGGATTTCCTGCCGAAGAATTTCGAAGACATCTCGCGCAATCCCGAGAAGGTCAAGCAACTGCTGTGCGAGAAGATTCTCAGCATCTCGCGCAGTAACCGTCGTGTCAGCGCCTACAGCGCGCCGGCACCGGTCGCTGCACCCGCACCGACACCTGCGCCTTCCAGCATCGGCAGTTATGGCAGCAGCGCACCTGCTCGTCCGGCACCGGCACCGGCACCGATCCCGGCTCGCACATTCGCGGCCAGCCCATCGTCGCCAGCGCCGAAACGCAAAGCCTACAAACTGGTTGCCATCGGTACGTCCACGGGCGGCCCGGTTGCCCTGCAACGGGTTCTGACCCAGTTGCCGGCCAATTTCCCGGCCCCGATCGTGTTGATCCAGCACATGCCGGCCGCCTTCACCAAGGCGTTTGCCGAGCGTCTGGACAAGCTCTGCCGCATCAGCGTCAAGGAAGCCGAGGATGGCGACATCCTGCGTCCGGGCCTGGCGCTGCTGGCGCCGGGTGGCAAGCAAATGATGATCGACGGCCGTGGCGCGGTGAAAATCCTGCCGGGCGACGAACGTCTGAACTACAAGCCGTGTGTGGACATCACGTTCGGTTCGGCCGCCAAGTCCTACGGTGACAAAGTTCTGGCGGTGGTACTGACCGGCATGGGTGCCGACGGTCGTGAAGGCGCGCGCCTGCTCAAGCAGGGCGGCAGCTCGATCTGGGCTCAGGATGAAGCCAGCTGCGTGATCTACGGCATGCCGATGGCCATCGTCAAAGCCGAACTCGCCGATGCGGTGTACGGTCTCGACGACATTGGCAAGCACCTGGTCGAGGCGTGCATCTGATGGACGTACTCAGCCTTATCGGGATCATCATGGCGTTCGTCGCCATCATCGGTGGCAACTTCCTTGAAGGCGGCCATCTCGGCGCGCTGGCCAACGGTCCGGCAGCGTTGATCGTGCTCGGCGGGACCGTCGGCGCGGCGCTGCTGCAATCGCCGATGAGCGCGTTCAAGCGCGCCATGCAGATTGTTGGCTGGATCCTGTTCCCGCCGCGCGTGGACCTGGCCGGCGGTGTTGACCGCGTGGTGAACTGGAGCCTGACCGCCCGCAAGGAAGGTCTGCTCGGTCTGGAAGGTATCGCCGACGCCGAACCCGACGCCTACTCGCGCAAAGGCCTGCAACTGTTGGTGGACGGCGCTGAGCCGGAAGCGATTCGCAGCATTCTGGAAGTGGATTTCTACACCCAGGAAAGCCGCGACATCGAAGCCGCCAAAGTCTTCGAAAGCATGGGCGGCTACGCGCCGACCATCGGCATCATCGGTGCGGTGATGGGTCTGATCCACGTCATGGGCAACCTGGCCGATCCGTCGCAACTGGGTAGCGGCATCGCCGTGGCCTTCGTCGCCACCATCTACGGCGTCGCCAGTGCCAACCTGGTGCTGTTGCCGATTGCCGCCAAACTCAAATCCGTTGCATTGCGTCAGTCGCGTTATCGCGAAATGTTGCTGGAAGGCATCCTGTCGATCGCCGAAGGTGAAAACCCTCGCTCTATTGAGTTGAAGCTTCAGGGCTTCATGGATTGATGGGAGACATGGACTATGGCACGCCGTCGACAACCTGAAGAACATGTAAACCATGAACGCTGGCTCGTTTCCTATGCCGACTTCATTACGTTGCTGTTCGCCTTTTTCGTGGTGATGTACTCGATCTCTTCGATCAACGAAGGCAAGTACAAGATCATCTCGCAAGCGTTGATCGGCGTGTTCACCGATTCGGATCGTTCGCTCCAGCCGATCCCCATCGGTGAAGAGCGTCCGAAAACCGTGACCCCGGCCAAGCCGCTGGTCAAGGACAGCGAACAGGTCGACGCCGGCATCGCCGGTGCCAGCGATCCGCTGAAAAGCATTGCCGATGACATCAGCGCCGCGTTCGGCGACTTGATCAGCTCCAACCAGATGACCGTTCGCGGCAACGAGCTGTGGGTCGAGATCGAACTCAATTCCAGCCTGTTGTTCGGCAGCGGCGACGCCATGCCCAGCGACATGGCATTCAACATCATCGATAAGGTCGCAGTGATCCTGAGACCATTCGACAACCCGATTCACGTCGAAGGTTTCACCGACGATCAACCGATCCGCACCGCTCAATACCCGACCAACTGGGAGCTGTCCTCGGCCCGTTCGGCGAGCATCGTGCGGATGCTGGCGATGCAGGGGGTAAATCCTGGTCGTTTGGCGTCGGTGGGTTACGGTGAATTCCAGCCGGTGGCCAACAACGCGACCGCCGAAGGCCGTGCGCGCAACCGTCGTGTGGTGTTGGTGGTGTCACGAAATCTTGATGTCCGTCGCAGCCTCACCGGCACCGGAACCGCTCATGCGCAACCGGATGCCGCGTTGAAGCGTGCTGGCACACAAACTGCACCTGCACCAGTCAAGTCGCCGGGACGAGAGAGCGCCGTCAATTCTCCGTCACCCGCATTAACACGTTGAGCTATTTCCCGGTCGAATCGACCGGGAGGAACAATCCGAATGAGAGTCTGGGCCGTTGCCAATCAAAAGGGTGGTGTTGGTAAAACCACTTCCTCTATCGCTTTAGCCGGGTTGCTGGCTGAGGCGGGCAAGCGCGTGGTCGTGGTCGATCTCGATCCCCACGGCTCGATGACCAGCTACTTCGGTTACGACCCCGACAGCCTGGAACACAGCAGCTACGACCTGTTCCTGCACCGGGGCAGCGTGCCGCAAGGCTTGCCCGGTCAGTTGCTGTTGCCCACCAGTCACGCGAGTATTTCCCTGTTGCCGTCGAGCACCGCGCTGGCGACGCTTGAGCGCCAGTCGCCGGGGCAGAGTGGTTTGGGGCTGGTGATTGCCAAGAGCCTGGCGCAATTGTGGCAAGACTTCGATTACGCGGTGATCGACAGCCCGCCGTTGCTCGGCGTGCTGATGGTCAATGCCTTGGCGGCCAGTCAGCAATTGGTGATTCCGGTGCAGACCGAGCACCTGGCGGTCAAAGGCCTGGAGCGCATGGTCAATACGCTGGCGATGATCAACCGTTCGCGCAAGCAGCCATTGGCATTCAACATCGTGCCGACCCTGTTCGACCGGCGCACGCAGGCGTCGCTCGGGACCTTGCGGGTGCTGCGCGACAAGTATCCGGAAGAAATCTGGCAAGGCTACATCCCGGTCGATACGCGTTTGCGCGACGCCAGCCGTGCCGGCGTGACGCCTTCGCAATTCGACGGCAAGAGCCGCGGCGTGCTGGCCTATCGCGCGCTGCTCAAGCACTTGCTGACGCAGCAATCCGTTGCGCAGGTGGCGTGAGATGAATCGCCCGGTAAAAATCACTTCCCGTCCGCAACTTGCGCTCCAGTCCTATCTGGACAGCTTGTTGATGGACGCGACCGAAGAGTTGCCGCCGGAAGTCGAAGCGATTCCCGAGGTGGTCGAGGTTGAAGCGGCGCTGGACGAATTCCAGGCCGCGGTGCTTGAAGAACAGGCGCGCGATGCGCAGAAGCCGGCCGAGAAACCGCCAGCCGTTGCCGCGCCGGTCACCGCACCTGTGGTGAAAGCCCCGGTGGCGCTGATGGAGGCGCCGGTCCCGGGCCTGGCGCCGGTATCTACCATCGCACCGCTGCTGCAAGCGCTGGTACCGCCGACCGCTCCGCTGCAGCAAGAGCTGGTACCGCCGACCGCACCGCAGTTGCAAGCGCTCGTGCCGCCGATCGTCGAAGTCCATCTGCCGCCGAGCAACACGCCGCCGCCAGTGGAAACCAACGGCCGTCCTGCGTGGGCCGCCGAGCCGTTCGAATGCCTGTTGTTCGATGTCGCCGGGTTGACCCTGGCGGTGCCGCTGGTGTGCCTGGGCTCGATTTATTCCCTGGCCGGTCAGGAACTGACACCGCTGTTCGGTCAGCCGGAATGGTTCCTCGGAATCCTGCCGAGCCAGGCCGGCAACCTGAAAGTGCTCGATACCGCCCGTTGGGTCATGCCCGACCGCTATCGCGATGACTTCCGTCAGGGCCTGCAATACGTTATTTCGGTTCAGGGCTACGAGTGGGGGCTGGCAGTGCATCAGGTCAGCCGCTCGTTGCGTCTGGACCCGAACGAAATCAAATGGCGCACCCACCGGGGTCAACGGCCATGGCTGGCGGGCACGGTGATTGAACACATGTGTGCGTTGCTCGACGTTTCCGAACTGGCCGAGCTGATCGCCAGCGGTGGGGCGAAGCACATGGGCGGCGGCAAGCCGTCCCACAAACCGACATAAAAAACACGCGGGGCAAGTGACTTGCCATCGCACTGAACACACACCGCTAGGGCGGTTTTTCGAGGGGTCAGGGTATGAATGATAAGGCGTCGTCTGCAAAAGGTTCCGAAGATCCGATCCTGCAATGGGTAACCTTCAAGCTGGACAATGAAACCTACGGCATCAACGTGATGCGCGTTCAGGAAGTCCTGCGCTACACCGAAATCGCCCCGGTCCCGGGTGCCCCAAGCTACGTGCTGGGCATCATCAACCTGCGCGGCAATGTGGTTACCGTAATCGACACCCGTCAGCGCTTCGGCCTGATGAATGCCGAGATCAGCGACAACACCCGGATTGTCATCATCGAAGCCGACAAACAAGTGGTCGGGATCATGGTCGACAGCGTGGCTGAAGTGGTTTACCTGCGTCAGTCGGAAATCGAAACCGCGCCGAACGTGGGTAACGAAGAGTCCGCCAAGTTCATTCAAGGCGTGTGCAACAAGAACAACGAATTGCTGATCCTGGTCGAGCTGGACAAGATGATGAGCGAAGAAGAATGGTCGGAACTGGAGAGTATCTGATTGATTCTTGAGGTTGCGGTCATTGTCCTGTTCCTCTTCTGGGCAGGCACGCTGGCAATGTTTCTGGCGTACATTCGCGGTCAGCGGCGGATCGCTGCGCAACAGGCCGAGGGCGATGCGCTGCGCGATCAGCGCATCAAGGACCTGGGCAAGCGCGTTGACAACTACCAGAACGGCAGCGTGCGCATGGGGGAAGACCTGCACGAGCTGCGCGCGGTGGTCGGGCCGTTGCCGGACAAGCTGGCTCAACTTGAACAGCGCGACCCGTCGAGCCTGTCGTTTGCCCAGGCAGCGCGCCTGGTCGGAATGGGCGCGAGCGTCGATGAACTGACTCAGTCCTGCGGCTTGACCCAGGCTGAGGCGGAGTTGATGAGCAAGCTGCACAAGAACTGACAGCGCTTTTGTAGGAGCCTGCTTGCTGGCGATGGCGTCCGAAAGGGCGCTGCAAGCCTCAGGGCCGCCTCGCCGGCAAGCCGGCTCCTACAGAGTTTGGTGTGTTCTCGGATTTTTCACACGACAGCGCACTTGTAGGAGCTGGCTTGCCAGCGATGGCGTCCGAAAGGGCGGTGCAAGCCTCAGGGGCACCTCGCCAGCAAGCCGGCTCCTACAGGTCAGTGGTGTTCACAGGTTCGTGCTACACCACAAAAAACTGTAGGAGCTGGCTTGCCAGCGATGGCGTCCGAAAGGGCGGTGCAAGCCTCAGGGCCACCTCGCCGGCAAGCCGGCTCCTACAGGTCAGTGGTGTTCACAGGTTCGTGCTACACCACAAAAAATTGTAGGAGCCGGCTTGCTGGCGATGGCGTCTTCGAAACCTCAGTAATCATCCCCGCGATCGGTGATGTCCTTCTCGATCATCGGCGCACTCGGGTCATGTCCCGCCGGAAACTTGCCTTTCAGATTCCAGGCAAACGCAATGATCTCGGCGATCGTGCGATACAACTCCTCCGGAATACTGTCCCCAAGCTCCATCCTCGCGAGCAATTTCACCAGCTCGGCATTTTCGTAGATCGGTACTTCATAATCGCGGGCAATCTTGAGGATTTCTTCCGCCAGTTCTTCGTCGCCCTTGGCCGTGAGGGTAGGGGCGTGGGTGCCGTCGTATTTGAGGGCGATGGCCTGGCGTGGAGTATCGGGATTTCTCATGCGGTTTCGTCGACCCAGCGTTGTTCCAGACGGGTTTGAGGACCTTGCGGCGGTGTGCCAAGGTGGCAATCGAGATCGCCGACATTCAGGCCAGATGCCAGCAAGCGTTCGCGCAGCCCGACAAGATTGCTCTCGATCAGACTCGCGGTGTACGGCCGCTCGGCCCACAGCTGGCTGGACAGGCTGCCGTTGACCAACTGCGCCTGAATCTGCAACGGCCCCAACGGCTCCATGTCGAACGCCAACTCGACGCGCCACAGTTGTTGCTTGGGCTCGCGTTCGTCACGGCGTTCATTGGGGTGTTCTTTCTCCGGTGCTTCCTCGCGCTGGAACTTGACCTGCAACGGCACGATGTCCTGCATATTGCGCATCGGGATTTCCAGCTGCCAGGTGCTCATCAGCCGACCGTCGTCTGTGACGCCGGTTTGCTCCAGGCTCGACAGCTGATGGCTTTGCAGGCGTGAAACCGCCGCTGCCGCCAGGCGCAGCAAGTGCTCCAGATCACCTTCGCCGTCCGCGCTCTGCAGGAAGCGCTCAGGCAAAGGAAAGCTGGTCGGCTGCGGTTTGGCGCTGACCTGGCCGAGCATGCCCAGGGCACTACGCACAAAGCTAGGCATGGTCTGGGCCAGCGTGTTGGCAGCGATGATCGCATTGAGATTGGTGTTGGCCGGCAACCCCGGTGTCAGTTGCGCGATCAACTTCAGCAAATCACCTTTCATATCCGGTGCCAGCGTCGGATTCGTCCCGGCGAGCAGTTTCGCCTCAAGGAACAGCCCGCTATTGGCCAGCGCCTGGGCCAGGCCTTTTGGCGTGCTGAGTTGCTGCACGTCCGGCAGGCCGGCGAGCAACTTGTCCACGGCGGCCCGCAGGTCGCTGGACGTCTGATTCGAGGCTGGCAGGTTTTGCAGCAGTTTCAGTAATCCGTCCAGCGAGCCCTGGCGGCTCTGCTGGCTGACCAGTTGCTGGGTGACTGCCAGTTGTTCCTGGCGGCTGCTCAGCGGGACGAATTTCAGGGTCTGGGTGTCTTGCACCAGCGCGCTCAGCAAGGTGCCGATGCGCAGCGGCGTGGGGCTGTCGATGTTCAGGGTGCTGCCGCTCAGCGCCGTGTTGAGCAGGCTCACCATCGAACGAAACACCGTCGGCTGGCCCGGCACTTGCGGCAGTACCTGGGAGGTCAGCACTTTGCCTTGCAGCAGGGTGCCCACCGGCAGTTGTGTGGTATCGATGCGGGTGAGGGTGGCGACGCTGGAGGCAATGGCTTGTTGCACCGTCACGGCGAGGTTGCCGGCCGATGGCTGGGTAATTGCCAGGTTCGTGCCCTGTGGCAGCGGTTGGCTGCTGGTGGCCTGAACCGTGGTCTGACGGCCGTTTTCAAGGGTGACCTTGAGCAGCAGTTGAAAGGACTGATCCGCCTGCTTCAGCGACAGCACTTCGGCTTTGGCGGTCTGCCCGACGGTAATCAGGCCCTCCATCGGCGTCAGCAGCTTGAGCAGTTCGCCACTCACCACCTGCGGGCGCGATGTCGCGGGCGTGGTCGGTGGTAGCGGGAGGATGTTCATTTCGCCTGTCATACGCGGTCACAACCTGAGGAAATTGCCCTCTTTAGAGTGGGGCATGGCATGTATAATGCCGCCCGTCTTTCACAGAGTGGCGAAAACATTGCATTTGTTTGACGCAGCTCTCTAGAACAGGCCGCCAATGCATCTATGCTGCATCTCTTTAGCGGCCGTTCCGCCGCCGACTTGAACCGTAAAGGCCCGTGATCTCTTGACCAGTCCTGTCCTGCAAACCGTTGCCCTTGCTTGTGAGCGAGACCTTCGACTGCTCTTCGAAAATCTCGAATTGAGACTGGCCAGTGGCGAAATGTTGCAAATCAGCGGCCCCAACGGCAGTGGCAAAACCAGCCTTTTGCGTTTGCTTTCGGGCCTGATGCAACCGACTGCCGGTCAAGTGCTGCTCAATGGCCAGCCGCTGAACGAACAACGCAGCGAACTGGCGCGCAATCTGCTGTGGATCGGTCATGCCGCGGGCATCAAGGATCTGCTGACCCCCGAAGAAAACCTCAGCTGGCTCTGCGCGCTGCATCAACCGGCCTCCCATGAAGCCATTTGGGCAGCGCTTGCTGCTGTCGGACTGCGCGGTTTCGAAGATGTTCCGTGCCACACCCTGTCCGCCGGTCAGCAACGCCGCGTGGCCCTGGCACGGTTGTATCTGGACAGCCCGCCGCTGTGGATCCTCGACGAGCCGTTCACTGCGCTCGACAAGCAAGGCGTGGCGCAACTCGAAGAACACCTGGCCGCGCACTGTGAGCGTGGCGGCATGGTGGTACTGACCACGCACCACACGCTGAGTCGAATGCCGACCGGCTATCGCGACATTGATCTGGGGAATTGGGCCGTATGAGTGTTTTCGGCCTGTTGGTCGCCCGTGAGGCTCGCTTGTTGTTCCGCCGTCCGGCGGAATTGGCCAATCCGTTGGTGTTCTTCGCGATCGTGGTTTCGCTGTTCCCGTTGGCGGTCGGTCCCGAGTCTCAATTGTTGCAAACCTTGTCTCCGGGACTGGTCTGGGTGGCAGCCCTTTTATCGGTTTTGCTCTCGCTGGACGGGCTTTTCCGCAGTGATTTCGAAGACGGTTCCCTTGAGCAGTGGGTCCTTTCGCCGCACCCCCTGCCTCTTCTGGTTTTGGCCAAGGTACTGGCACACTGGGCCTTCTCTGGTCTGGCACTGGTTTTGCTCGCTCCACTGCTGGCGTTGATGCTCGGTTTACCCACCGCCTGTCTGCCCGTGTTGCTGCTTTCCCTGTTGCTGGGTACACCGGTGCTGAGCCTGCTCGGTGCGGTGGGCGCGGCCCTGACGGTAGGCTTGAAGCGGGGCGGCTTGTTGCTGGCCCTGCTGATTCTGCCGTTGTACATCCCGGTGTTGATTCTCGGCAGTGGCGCCTTGCAGGCGGCATTGCAGGGCATGCCGGCAATCGGTTATCTCCTGTGGCTTGGTAGCCTGACCGCCCTGGCGATAACCCTGACACCTTTTGCAATAGCTGCTGGCCTGAAGATCAGCGTCGGCGAATAATGAGGTCTGGTTAAATTTTAACCAGTAAAGACCCTAGGCTGCTCGTGATGGCGAGCAGCAACCGTGATGGAAACAGTAATGAACTGGACCTGGTTTCATAAGCTCGGCTCACCCAAATGGTTTTATGGCATCAGCGGCAAACTGCTGCCGTGGCTGAGCATCGGAGCGTTGCTGCTGATCAGCATTGGTGTCGTTTGGGGCCTGGCCTTCGCGCCGCCGGACTACCAGCAAGGCAACAGCTTTCGCATCATCTATATCCACGTTCCCGCCGCCATGCTGGCGCAGTCCGTCTACGTGATGCTGGCGGTGTGCGGCATCGTCGGGCTGGTGTGGAAAATGAAACTGGCCGACGTCGCCCTGCAATGCGCGGCGCCCATCGGTGCCTGGATGACCGCCGTGGCGCTGGTCACCGGCGCGATCTGGGGCAAACCGACCTGGGGTTCGTGGTGGGTCTGGGATGCACGACTTACGTCCATGCTGATTCTGCTGTTTCTGTACTTCGGTCTCATTGCGCTGGGCAACGCCATCAGCAATCGTGACAGCGCGGCCAAGGCCTGCGCGGTGCTGGCGATTGTCGGCGTGATCAACATCCCGATCATCAAATACTCGGTGGAGTGGTGGAACACCCTGCACCAGGGCGCGACCTTCACCCTCACCGAAAAACCGGCGATGCCGGTCGAAATGTGGCTGCCATTGCTGCTGACAGTGCTGGGTTTCTACTGTTTCTTCGGCGCGGTTTTGCTGCTGCGCATGCGCCTTGAAGTGCTCAAGCGCGAGGCCCGCGCCAGTTGGGTGAAAGTCGAAGTGCAGAACAGCCTGGAGGCCGCTCGATGACTTTTGCTTCATTCGGCGACTTCCTCGCCATGGGCCATCACGGCCTGTATGTCTGGTCAGCCTACGGCATCAGCCTGGCAGTGCTGGCCCTCAACGTGGCGGCGCCGATCCTGGCCCGCAAGCGGTATCTGCAACAAGAGGCGCGTCGTCTGCGCCGGGAGAACGGCAAGTGAATCCGCTGCGCAAAAAGCGTCTTATCATCATTCTCGCGATCCTGGTCGGTGTCGGCGCTGCCGTCGGTCTGGCCCTGAGCGCCCTGCAGCAGAACATCAATCTGTTTTACACCCCGACGCAAATCGCCAACGGCGAAGCGCCGCAAGACACGCGTATCCGTGCGGGCGGCATGGTCGAGAAGGGGTCGCTGCAACGCTCCGGCGATTCGCTGGACGTGAAATTCATCGTTACCGACTTCAACAAGTCCGTGACCATCAGTTACCGCGGCATCCTCCCGGACCTGTTCCGCGAAGGGCAGGGCATCGTTGCGCTGGGCAAATTGAACGCCGATGGCGTGGTGGTGGCTGACGAAGTGCTGGCCAAGCACGATGAGAAATACATGCCGCCGGAAGTGACCAAGGCTTTGAAAGACAGTGGTCAATCTGCTCCAACGCCCGCGAAGGAGGGTTGATCGATGACGTCTGGAATCTTTATTCCTGAACTCGGCCATCTGGCCATGATTCTGGCGCTGTGTTTCGCGCTGGTTCAGGCGGTGGTGCCGTTGCTCGGTGCCTGGCGCGGTGATCGTTTGTGGATGAGCCTGGCCCAGCCGGCCGCCTGGGGGCAGTTCGCGTTTCTGCTGTTCGCTTTCGGTTGCCTGACCTATGCGTTCATGGCCGACGACTTCTCCGTCGCCTACGTCGCCAGCAACTCCAACAGCGCCTTGCCGTGGTACTACAAGTTCAGTGCAGTGTGGGGCGCGCATGAGGGTTCGTTGCTGTTGTGGGCATTGATCCTCGGCGGCTGGACCTTCGCCGTGTCGGTGTTCTCCCGGCAGTTGCCGCAAGTCATGCTGGCGCGGGTGCTGGCGGTGATGGGCATGATCAGCACCGGTTTCCTGCTGTTCCTGATCCTCACCTCCAACCCGTTCGCACGGATCCTGCCGCAGATTCCGGCGGACGGTCGTGACCTCAACCCGCTGCTGCAAGACATCGGCCTGATCGTTCACCCGCCGATGCTGTACATGGGCTACGTCGGTTTCTCCGTGGCCTTCGCGTTCGCCATCGCGGCATTGCTCGGCGGTCGACTCGATGCAGCGTGGGCGCGTTGGTCGCGTCCATGGACCATCGTCGCCTGGGCCTTCCTCGGTATCGGCATCACCCTCGGTTCGTGGTGGGCTTACTACGAACTCGGCTGGGGCGGCTGGTGGTTCTGGGACCCGGTGGAAAACGCCTCCTTCATGCCTTGGCTGGTGGGCACTGCGCTGATCCACTCGTTGGCGGTCACGGAAAAACGTGGCGTGTTCAAGAGCTGGACTGTGTTGCTGGCCATCGCTGCGTTCTCGTTGAGCTTGCTGGGTACGTTCCTGGTGCGTTCTGGCGTGCTGACCTCGGTTCACGCCTTTGCCTCCGATCCCGAGCGCGGCGTGTTCATCCTGATTTTCCTGCTGTTCGTGGTGGGCGGTTCGCTGACGCTGTTTGCCCTGCGCGCGCCGGTGGTGAAGAGCCATGTCGGCTTCAACCTCTGGTCTCGCGAAACCTTGCTGCTGGGCAACAACCTGGTGCTGGTGGTAGCGGCGTCGATGATCCTGCTGGGCACCTTGTACCCACTGATTCTCGATGCAATGACCGGCGCCAAGCTGTCGGTCGGCCCGCCGTATTTCAACGCGCTGTTCATTCCGTTGATGGCGTTGCTGATGGTGGTGATGGCGGTTGGCATGCTGGTGCGCTGGAAAGACACGCCGGTCAAATGGCTGATGAGCATGCTGACCCCGGTGTTGCTCGGCAGCGCCGCGCTGGCCGTGGTGGCTGGCGTCGCTTATGGCGATTTCAACTGGGCCGTGATCGCGACGTTCATGCTGGCCGCCTGGGTGTTGCTGGCCGGTATCCGCGACATCTTCGACAAGACCCGCCACAAAGGCCTGATCAAAGGCCTGCCGACCCTGACTCGCAGCTATTGGGGCATGCAGCTTGCGCATTTGGGTATCGCCGTGTGCGCGCTCGGTGTCGTGCTGTCGAGCCAGAACAGCGCCGAACGTGACCTGCGCCTGGCGCCAGGTGAGTCCATGGATCTTGGCGGTTATCAGTTCGTGTTCGAAGGCGCCAAGCACTTCGAAGGCCCGAACTTCACCTCCGACAAAGGCACCGTACGGGTGATCCGCGACGGCAAGGAAATCAGTGTGTTGCACCCGGAAAAACGCCTGTACACCGTGCAGAACTCGGTGATGACTGAAGCCGGGATCGACGCCGGGTTCACCCGCGACCTCTATGTCGCACTCGGCGAACCGCTGGGTGATGGCGCCTGGGCCGTGCGCGTGCACGTCAAACCGTTCGTGCGCTGGATCTGGTTCGGCGGTCTGCTGACTGGTTTGGGCGGGCTGCTGGCGGCGCTGGATCGTCGTTATCGGGTCAAGGTGAAAAGCCGCGTGCGTGAAGCACTGGGCATGACGGGAGCGACTGCATGAGACGTTGGTTGATGCTGTTGCCGCTGGCGGTTTTTCTGGTGGTGGCTGTTTTCCTTTATCGCGGGCTCTATCTGGACCCGGCCGAGCTGCCTTCGGCAATGATCGGCAAGCCGTTCCCGGAGTTTTCCCTGCCCGCGGTGCAGGGCGACAAGACCCTGACCAAGGCAGATATTCTCGGTAAACCGGCGCTGGTCAACGTGTGGGGCACCTGGTGCATTTCCTGCCGGGTCGAGCACCCGGTGTTGAACAAGCTGGCCGAGAAGGGCGTGGTGATCTACGGCATCAACTACAAGGACATCAATGCGGATGCCTTGAAGTGGCTGGTGGAGTTCCACAACCCCTATCAACTGGACATCCGTGACGACGAAGGCACGTTGGGCCTGAACCTCGGCGTATACGGCGCACCGGAAACCTTCTTCATCGACGCCAAGGGCATCATCCGCGACAAATTCGTCGGCGTGATCGACGAGCAGGTCTGGCGCGAAAAACTGGCGGCCAAGTATCAGGCGCTGGTGGACGAGGCCAAGCCATGAAGCGCTGGATAGCTGCCGTTGTATTGGGCTTGAGCATGGCCGGCGTGGCGCACGCGGCCATCGACACCTATGAGTTCGCCAAAGAAGGTGATCGCGAGCGTTTTCGCGAGCTGACCAAAGAGCTTCGTTGCCCCAAGTGCCAGAATCAGGACATCGCCGATTCCAACGCACCGATCGCCGCCGACCTGCGCAAAGAGATTTTCCGCATGCTGGGCGAGGGCAAGGACAATCAGCAGATCATCGATTTCATGGTCGATCGCTACGGTGATTTCGTCCGCTACAAACCCGCACTCAACGCCAAGACTGCCTTGCTCTGGTTCGGCCCCGCCGGCCTGCTGTTGGGCGGTTTTGTGATCATCGCCGTGATCGTCCGCCGTCGTCGCGTCCAACGCGCTGATGCCAAGGATGAGCTTTCTGCCGAGGAGCGCGAGCGCCTCGATCAACTGTTGGATAAAACCAAGAATGATTGATTTCTGGCTCGCTGCAGGTCTGCTGCTTCTGGTTGCCCTGAGTTTTCTGCTGATTCCCGTTCTGCGTGGCCGCCGCGCCCAGCTGGAAGAGGATCGTACTGCCCTGAACGTCGCGCTGTATCAAGAGCGCGTGGCTGAGTTGCAAGCCGAGCAGGAAGAGGGCGTGCTCAACGCTGCGCAACTGGAAACCGGTCGCGCCGAAGCTGCTCGTGAGTTGCTCGCCGACACCGAAGGCGCCGATGCACCGCGCGCGGCACGTCTGGGCAAACCGTTGCCATTGCTGGCGGCGATTCTGGTGCCGGTGTTGGGGCTTGGGCTCTACCTGCATTTTGGCGCCAGCGACAAGGTCGAACTGACCCGCGAATTCTCCCAGGCACCGCAGTCGATGGAAGAGATGACCCGCCGTCTGGAACGCGCCGTCGCCGCTCAACCGGATTCGGCCGAAGGCCTGTACTTCCTGGGTCGCACATACATGGCGCAGGATCGTCCCGCCGATGCGGCGAAGATCTTCGAGCGCACGGTGAACCTGGCCGGTCGTCAGCCGGAACTGCTCGGCCAATGGGCGCAAGCCCAGTACTTCGCCGATGGCAAGAAGTGGTCGGACAAGGTTCAGGCCCTGACCGACGAAGCGCTGAAAGCCGATCCGAAGGAAGTCACCAGCCTTGGCCTGCTCGGTATCGCCGCGTTTGAAAGCGCGCATTATCAGGACGCCATCGATTACTGGAATCGCCTGTTGGTGCAACTGCCACCGGAAGACGGCTCCCGCGCTGCACTGCAAGGCGGTATTGCCCGGGCTACCGAGAAACTCGAAGCCAGCGGCGGCAAGGTTGCCCAGGCACCTGCGCCCAAGGTTGCGGCGCTGCTCAAGGTCAGCGTCGATCTGGCGCCAGAGCTCAAGGCCAAGGTTCAGCCGGGTGACAGCGTGTTCATTTTCGCCCGCGCCACCTCGGGGCCCCCAGCACCATTGGCCGCCAAACGCCTGACCGTGGCTGACTTGCCGGCGACCGTGGAACTGGGCGATGCCGACGCAATGATGCCGCAGTTGAAACTGTCGAACTTTCCTGAAGTCCAACTGGTTGCGCGTATCTCACGGGCCGGCCAACCGACTGCCGGCGAATGGATCGGTCGCAGCCAGCCTATGGCCAGCAGCACTACCGCGGCGCAAAAACTGACCATCGACAGCCCAGATAAATAACAGGAACCACCGCCATGACCGCCATTGCTCGTATTACCCTGCTCAGTCTGGTTTTGGGGTTAAGCGCGTGTGCGGTCCAGCGCCCAGAGCCGACGTCGCTGCCACCGATCCCGCCGTCGCAGCCCCGCCCGACGCCGTCAACGACACCGACGCCAGGCAAGCCAAGTATTCCGGCCAAGCCCGCCAAACCGATGCCACGCACCTCGGCCAGCTTCGCACCGCCACCGGGCGGTAACAGCCATTGGGATCAAAAGCTCGGCGTATATGTGCTCGATGACCAGACCAACACCTTCTACCGCCAGCGCACGTACTACCGCTGGAACAACGGCTGGAGCCGCTCGATCAGCCCGAACGGGCCATGGGAAGACACGGACATCCATGGCGTGCCGGGTGGGTTGGGACGGCAATTCGGACAGTAAATGGAAACGGCGATCTACGGGTCGCCGTTTTGCTGTCCGGGTTTTGTCAGTTCGCAATTCAGTAATACACGCCGGCATTCGGCCGGTTAGCCTGCTCCCACCTGTTGATTGGTGTTGTGGGTCAGAACGCCGCTTTGCCTATTGAAGAACCACCGTCTACAAACAGCGTCTGGCCGGTGATGAACCCGCTCTGTTCTGACAGCAAAAATGCAATCGCCGCGGCAATCTCTTGCGGTTGTCCCAGGCGCCCCATCGGCACACCGGCCAGATAACGCGCCTCGCCCTCGCTTCCCGGCGGGTTGTTGGCGCGAAACAGTTCCGTTTCCGTCGGTCCGGGTGCCACGGCGTTTACCGTCACGCCGGTTTGCGCCAGTTCCAGCGCCCAGGAGCGGGTGAAGCTGATCAACGCCGCTTTTGCCGCGGCATACGCCGTGCGCTGGGTAATCCCGAGCACCGTCAGGCTGGAAATGTTCACCACCCGACCCCAACCCTTGGCGCGCATGTTCGGCAGCAGCGCCTGGGTGGCCTGTAACGCCGAGTGCAGGTTGACCCGCATCACGTCATCGAACGTATCGAGGTCGATTTCTCCTAACACTTGCGGGCGTACCAGGCCGACGTTGTTGACCAGCCCATCGAACTCGTAAGTCCCGGCCAGGTCCGCCAGCACTTCCTGAGTGAGTGCCCTGTCGCTCAAATCCAGCGGAAACAGGATGCCGGGAAAACTCAGGTCAGGCGTGCGGGCAATGCCGACCACCCGGTGTCCGGCGCGGTCCAGGTGTTCGGCCACCGCGCGGCCAATGCCTTTGCTGGCGCCGGTGATGAGAAAAGTACGTCGGGTCATTGCACACTCCTTGAACAAAACATGCCGCAGGTCAGGCGGCATTTGAACCGGTCAACCGCGAACCACATCCCGCATCGCTTCAGGCTCCGGACGCTGAGTGTAAACCGGGATTACCTCGGGGTGACTGCTGACGCAGAGCGAAAGAATTCATTCTCGGGAAGGTAACGCGGGGCCGCAATCACAAATCGTAAAACAACCGAACGTCGTGATCGGGGTTTTTGTGCTTGAGTAAAGATAACTCTAGAGTTATTTTTGTCTGGGCCGGAGCAAGGAGGCTGTTGGTGCAAAGCAGGTTATTGATCAAGGAACTGCAGGAGGCGGGCTGGACGCTGGACCGGATTACCGGCAGCCATCATCTCTTCACCCACCGATACAACCCGTACACGATTCCCGTCCCTCACCCGAAAAAGGATTTACCGACCGGGACGGTTAAAAGCATCAGGAGGCGAGCCGGGCTGTACTGCCCGCCAGCCAGTCACGCAGGAGATCCATAATGCAATATCCAATCTGTATCGAGTGGGGCGACGAGAACACCGCCATCGGTATTCAGATCCCCGATATTCCGGGTGCCGTAACAGCCGGGGATACGTTTGAAGACGCCTATAACGCCGCCATCGAGATTGCCCACATCATGCTTCAGGAGCTGGCGGCTGACGGGGAGTCGATCCCGATGCCGACTTCGGCTGCCGCCCATCGTGGCAACCCGGACTTCGCCGACATGGGATGGGGAATGCTGGAGCTGGACATCTCGCCGTATATGGGCAAGACCGAGAAGGTCAATGTGACGTTGCCCGGCTATGTGATTCAGCGTATTGACCGGTATGTGCGCGAGCACAATGTCAAAAGCCGCTCTTCCTTTTTGGCAGATGCGGCGATGGAGAAGCTGGTTCGACATTGAGTAGTGCCAGTTACATCGCCTTCGCGGGCAAGCCTCGCTCCTACAGGAATGAATGATCTGTAGGAGCGAGGCTTGCCCGCGAAGCTTTTGGCGTCTTAAGCGGTAGCCAGCGAACGTTTCTCTGAAACACCCAAAAACCGCAACAACGCCAACAGTGGAAACGCGCTACCCACAATCACGATCCACAACCAGCCGCCATGCTCGTACACCGCACTGGCTACCGAGGAGCCAAACGCGCCGCCGATGAAGATGCTGGTCATGTACAACGCGTTCAGGCGACTGCGGCTTTTGGCGTCGAGGGCGTAGACCGCCCGTTGGCCGAGGACCATGTTCATCTGTACACAGAAGTCGAGCACCACGCCGGTGACGGCGAGGCCGATGACGCTGTAGGCCGGATGGATGAATGCTGGCAGGAAGCTCAGGCTGGCGAACAGCAGCGCCAGCAGCGAAGCGATGCGGGTGTGGCCAGCATCGGCGAGTCGACCGGCGATGGGCGCGGCGATGGCTCCGATGGCGCCGACCAGGGCGAAAATCGCGATCTGGGTTTGCGACAAGCCATGATTACGCGCCAATTCCAGCGGCACGGCGGTCCAGAACAGGCTGAACGTGGCGAACATGCAGCCCTGATAAAACGCGCGCTGGCGCAATACCGGTTGCTGGCGCAGCAGCGTCCACAGCGAACCGAGCAACTGACCGTAGGAGGCGCTGTGATCAGGCTGGCGCTTGGGAATGGTCACGGCCAGCACGATGCTGATGGCCGCCATCAACACTGCCGCAATCACAAACATCGCCCGCCAGCCGAAGTGGTCAGCCACGACGCTGGACACCGGTCGCGCCAACAGGATCCCCAGCAGTAAACCGCCCATGATCCCGCCGACCACTCGACCGCGAGATTCCTCCGGTGCCAGGTGCGCGGCCAGTGGAATCAGGATCTGTACCGACACCGAGCTGAACCCCACCAGCAACGAGATCAGCAGAAACACATTCGGCTGATCGGTGAACGCGGCGCCCAACAGACTGGCAATCGCCACCACGGTGGTGGTGATCATCAGTCGGCGGTTTTCCAGCAGGTCACCCAGCGGCACCAGGAAGAACAGGCCCAGCGCGTAGCCAATCTGGGTCAGCGAAACGATCAGGCTAGCCATGGTGCTGGTCAGGCCGATGTCGGGCGCGATCAGGCCGATGATCGGTTGCGCGTAGTAAATATTGGCAACGATGGCGCCGCAGCAGAAGGCAAACAGCAGCACCATGCCTTTGGTCATTGTCGCGGCGCCGTGGGGCGCCTGAGTCGCTGAGTTCATAACGTGTCTCGCTGAACAGAAAGGAATGCGTGAAGGCTAAGTGGCAGGCCGAGTCGGCGGAAGAGGGGTTGGAGTGATAGCAATCATTCCTTTGCGGAATGAGTGACGCTGGAACCTGCGCCTGAATTTCAAGATCCGATGATACATTCACTTACATCTTGTTCGATAGCGTGCTTATGTTCTCTCTTACGACTCATCACCGGAAGGCACTTTCATGAACGCGATGTTCCGTTACCTGATTCGCGGCACTTTGATCGGATTGTTCATGGCAAGCCTCGCCCAGGCTGCAGACGCACCGGGCATGCGCATCGGCGTACGCGGCGAGATCACCGGGGTCAGCCCCGACGTGTTGAAAGTCCACGTCAACAGTGGCGAAAACGTGGTCATCAACCTGACCAAGGACACCAAAATCCGCGCCGTCACCCTGGCCAATATCGAAGACATCAAACCGGGCAGCTACATCGGCTCGGCGGCCATTGCGCAGGAAGATGGCTCGCTCAAAGCGCTGGAAGTCCACGTCTTTCCGCCGGAGCTGGCCGGCAGTGGCGACGGCCATCGACCCTTCGACCTGGTCAAGGGCAGCAGCATGACCAACGGCAGCGTCGGTGATCTGGTGGTCAGTAATGGTCGGGTGTTGACCGTCAACTACAAGGGCGGACAGCAGAAGATCCTGGTGCCGGAGGATGTGCCGATCGTGAACCTGGTGCCGGGGGATCGCAGCTTGCTGAAGGTGGGTGTGAAGGTCGTGACGTTTGTAACTCAGAGTGCGGATGGAACACTGACCGCCCAATCCATCTCGGCTGGCAAGGACGGTGTCACACCGCCGATGTGATGACAGGTGAAGTTCCCTGTGGGAGTGAGCCTGCTCGCGATGGCGGTGTATCAGTCACCATCAATGTGAT
>NZ_JAGYFZ010000024.1:0-73350 GCF_019946675.1 Pseudomonas sp. BF-B-15 | reverse complement strand
GTTTCAAGATCGCCATCGCCGGCAAGCCGGCTCCTACAGAGAACGTGTGATGTTATTTGCTATTGGTCAGCGTGTTGTAGCTGGTCATCAGGTTGCGGTAGTCCGGGATGTGGTTGGAGAACAGGGTCGCCAGGCCTTCCACGTCGTTGCGCCAGTCGCGATGCAGCTCGCAGGCCAGGCCGAACCAGGTCATCAGTTGCGCGCCGGAGGACGACATGCGGTCCCAGGCCGATTGGCGGGTCAGCTCGTTGAACGTGCCGGAAGCGTCCGTCACCACAAACACGTCAAAACCTTCCGCCAGTGCCGACAGCGCCGGGAATGCCACGCACACCTCGGTCACCACGCCAGCGATGATCAGTTGCTTCTTGCCGGTGGCCTTGATCGCCTTGACGAAGTCTTCGTTGTCCCAGGCGTTGATCTGGCCAGGACGGGCAATGTAAGGCGCATCCGGAAACAGCGCTTTGAGCTCGGGCACCAGCGGGCCGTTGGGGCCGGTTTCGAAACTGGTGGTGAGGATGGTCGGCAATTTGAAGTACTTGGCCAGGTCGGCCAGGGCCAGCACGTTGTTCTTGAAACGGTCCGGTTCGATGTCCCGCACCAGGGACAGCAGGCCAGCCTGATGATCCACCAACAGAACGGCGGCGTTATCCTTGTCGAGACGTTTGTAAGAAGTAGTCATGGGGTCATCCTCGGTTTTAATCGATGCCGAACAGTTCGGCGTGGGGGTGTTTTGATTGATCATTCAGACGCGGCCAGACAAGCGTAGTCAGTCAAGCCTGGCGCGGTGCAACCATCTATCCGTGTATCAACCGCTCATCCGTCCAAACCGGCCCGATTGAAAATCGGCAAAGGCCTGGTGAATCTCTTGCTCGCTGTTCATCACGAACGGGCCGTGGCCGACGATGGGTTCGTCGATCGGCTCGCCGCTGAGCAGCAACACGACGGCGTCGTTATTGGCTTCCAGGCTGAGCTGGTGACCGTTGCGTTCGAACAACGCCAACTGCCCTTCGCGCACCAGCTCCAGGCCGTTGACCTGAACCGTGCCACGCAGCACCACCAGTGCAGTGTTGCGACCTTCATGCAGATCGAGGGTCAGCAACTTGCCGCCGTTGAGGCGCAAGTCCCAGACATCGACCGGGGTGAATGTCCGCGCCGGGCCGGTGTGGCCGTCGAATTCGCCAGCGATCAGGCGCAGGCTGCCGGCCTCGTCCTTGAGCGGGATGCTCGGAATGTCGCCGTCGAGAATCGTCTGGTAACCAGCGTCGGCCATTTTGTCTTTGGCCGGCAGGTTGACCCACAGCTGGACCATTTCCAGGGTGCCGCCGGTTTTGGCGAAGCCTTCGGAGTGGAACTCTTCGTGGAGAATCCCCGAGGCGGCAGTCATCCATTGCACATCGCCCGGGCCGATCTTGCCGCCGCTGCCGGTGGAGTCGCGGTGCTCCAGTTCGCCCTTATAAACGATAGTCACGGTTTCGAAACCGCGGTGCGGATGCTGACCAACGCCACGACGCTCGGTGGTCGGGGTGAATTCAGCAGGGCCGGCGTGATCCAGCAGCAAAAACGGGCTGATGTGTTTGCCCAGGTTGTCGTAGGAAAACAGCGTACGAACCGGAAAACCGTCGCCGACCCAATGGGTCCGTGGGCTGGTGTAGATGCCGATGATGTTTTTCATGCTGCCTCCGAAATCTGTGGTTTGACGCGATGGACAAAGCTTAAAACCGAACCCTTTGGTGCGCTAGACTGCAAAAATCAGCCTTAGCGTTCTATATGGAGAACGATGGTGGAAGACCTCAACACCCTCTACTACTTCACCCAAGTGGTGGAACATCAGGGTTTCGCTGCGGCCGGGCGGGCGCTGGACATGCCCAAATCGAAGCTCAGCCGACGCATCGCCGAGCTCGAAGAGCGCCTCGGTGTACGTCTGTTGCACCGCACCAGCCGGCATTGTTCGCTGACCGAAATCGGCCAGGCGTATTACCAGCGTTGCCTGGCCATGCGCGTGGAAGCGGAAAGCGCCGCCGAACTGATCGAGCGCAACCGCTCCGAACCGCAAGGCCTGGTGCGCATCAGTTGCCCGACCGCGTTGCTCAACTCCTGGGTCGGGCCGATGCTGACCCGCTACATGCTCAAATACCCGCTGGTGGAGTTGTTCATCGAGAGCACCAACCGCCGGGTCGACCTGATCCACGAGGGTTTCGACATTGCCTTGCGCGTGCGCTTTCCGCCGCTGGAGAACACCGACATGGTGATGAAGGTGCTGGGCAACAGTACCCAATGCCTGGTGGGCAGCCCGGCCTTTGCCGAACGCTTGTCGACGCCCGCCTCCCCGGCCGACCTTAGCGGTTTGCCCAGCGTGCATTGGGGCGCGGCGCAGCGTGAATATCAGTGGGAATTGTTCGGTGCGAACGGCGCCAGCGCGCTGATTCGACACGCGCCACGCATGGTCACCGATGACTTGCTGGCCCTGCGTCACGCGGTGCTCGCGGGGATTGGCGTCGCGCACCTGCCCAGCGTGGTGGTGCGCGATGACATTGCCGCCGGACGCCTCGTCGAACTGGTGCCGGGCTGGGCGCCCAAGTGCGGGATCGTCCATGCAATTTTCCCCTCTCGCCGTGGGTTACTGCCGTCGGTGCGGACGTTGATTGACTTTCTCGGTGAGGAATTCACCCACAGCGACATCGCCTAGCCCTTTTTTTGCCGACACGGACGAACCTGTAGGAGCGAGCTTGCTCGCGAAAAACGTGAGAGCTCCGCGGGGTGTCAGACTAGCTGCGTTACCGTTGACCTCCATCGCGAGCAGGCTCGCTCCTACAGCGCCGATGAGTGGGGGCTGGCGGAGTGTTTATTTCGGACATAATATTAGCGCAGATTACAACCATAATATCTGCGCCCGTCCGAGGACACTGAACATGCAAAGCCCCAACCGAGAAGCCACCCTCGCCCAATGGATCGTTCAGGAAGACGCCATGCGCGCACGTCTGGCCGGGCCCGGCAGCCTGTCGTTGGCCGAGGTCAGCGCGCTGTCACCGGCCGAGTTCTTTGAGGGCATCGGCAACGGTGAACTGCCCTCGCCGCCGATTGGCACGCTGATGGACTTCATCCCTATCGAATGGTCGGCCGGGCTGTTCATCTTCCAGGGCACGCCGGACGCCCGGCATTACAACCCGCTGGGCAGCGTGCATGGTGGCTATGCGGCGACCTTGCTGGATTCGTGCATGGGCTGCGCGATTCATACGCAGCTGAAAAAGGGCCAGGGGTATACGACGCTGGATCTGCGCATCAGTTATGTCCGCGCGTTGACCGGCGCCAGCGGACCGGTGCGGGCCGAGGGCAAGATTGTGCACCTGGGGCGTTCGACGGCGCTGGCCGAGGGGCGGATTTATGATGTGGATGGGCGGTTGTATGCGACGGGGTCGACCACCTGCATGATTCTTGAGGCTCGGGGGTAAGGTTTTAGACCGAGTCGTTGCCTTCGCGGGCAAGCCTCGCTCCTACAGAAACAGTGTACCCCCCTGTAGGAGCGAGGCTTGCCCGCGAAGGGGCCAGACCGGACACCATCAATTTCGCAGACATCCCACTATTCATGACTTGCGGTAAACATTGCTTTGCCCATCCAGCGGTTTTTCTCAAGGATGCAGGCACGGATACTCGTGCCCATTCCCACTGCAACCCCTGGAGTCATTGATGTCTATTCCCGCATTCGGTCTTGGTACGTTTCGCTTGCAAGGCCAGGTGGTCATTGATTCGGTGAGCACTGGCCTGGAACTGGGCTACCGCGCCATCGATACCGCGCAAATCTACGAGAACGAAGCCGAGGTCGGCGAGGCCATCGCGGCCAGCGGCATTGCCCGTGAAGAGCTGTTCATCACCAGCAAGATCTGGGTCGCCAACTTCGCCAAGGACCGCTTGATCGACAGCCTCAAAGAGAGCCTGCAAAAACTGCAGACCGACTACCTCGACCTGACACTGATCCACTGGCCATCGCCGGAAAACCAGGTGCCGGTCGAAGAATTCATGGGCGCGTTGCTCGAAGCCAAAAAACTCGGATTGACCCGGCAGATCGGCGTCTCCAACTTCACCGTCGACCTGATGAAACAAGCCATCGCCGCCATCGGTGCCGAGCACATCGCCACCAACCAGATCGAACTGCACCCGTACCTGCAGAACCGCAAGGTCGTCGAGTTCGCGCAAAACCAGGACATCCAGATCACCTCCTACATGACTCTGGCGTACGGCGAAGTGCTGAAAGACCCGGTCATCCAGCAGATTGCCGAGCGTCTGCAAGCAACGCCTGCGCAAGTCACCCTGGCCTGGGCCATGCAATCGGGTTACGCGGTGATCCCGTCGTCGACCAAGCGCGCCAACCTGGAAAGCAACCTCAAGGCCTGCGCCCTGACCCTGAGCGACGCCGACATGGCGTTGATCGCCGGCCTTGAACGCGCCCACCGCCTGACCAGCCCCAAAGGCATCGCGCCGAACTGGGATTAAGCGTCAACCCTGCGCCAGGCGTCGGTCGAGGCACGTCATGGCCTGCAGCAACTGAACGACGGCTTCGTCGATCAGCTCTGGACGGCCATCACCGCAGGCACGCTCGAGGTCCTCGCAGCATTCGATCAGACTGACCGCCCGCACCATCAGCGCCCCGCCCTTGATGCGGTGCGCCAACTTACGCAGGGCATGCTGTTCGCCACTGGCGTGGGCCTTGAGCAACTCATCCCGATCCGTGCGATTGGTCGCGGCCAGGTCGCTCAACAGTTGATTGATCAGCTCGTCGTCCTTGCCGACGTAGCGCTCCAGACCGCTCAAGTCGATGTCGGCGGTTGAGGGTGTTTCGATTTCGAGGGGCGGCACCGCGCCATCGGCAAACCTGCACGCCAACCAGACGCCCAGATCCGCCAGGCGGATCGGTTTGAACAGGCAGTCGTCCATCCCCGCTTCCAGGCAACGGGCCTTCTCCTCGGGCTGCGCATTGGCGGTCAACCCCAGAATCAGGATCGGTTGCAATCCCTGAGTCCGCTCTTCATCGCGGATGGCCCCGGCCAACTCATAACCGCTGAGCACCGGCATGTTGCAGTCGGTAATCAGCACTTCAACATCATACTCGCGCCATCGATCAAGACCTTGCTGGCCATCCTCGGCGTCCATCACCCGGTGGCCCAGGTAGCTCAACTGCCGTGAGAGCAGCAATCGATTGGCCGGGTAATCATCGACCACCAGAATGGTCAGCGGCCGGGTCTGCGCCTGTTCCTCAAGGTCAGGTAACTCACTGGACGGCAACGGTTGCAACGCGGGCAGATCCAGACAGACATCAATCCGCGTGCCCTTCCCCAACACGCTGGCAAGCTGCAATTGACCGCCCATCATTTCGCACAACGTGCGGCTGATCACCAGCCCCAGACCCGAGCCGTTTCGACCTGTTTGCTGGCTGTTTTGCGCCTGCACAAACGGGCTGAACAGTCGCTGCCGATCGATCTCGCTGATACCGATGCCGGTGTCTTCAATGCGCACCGAGACCGCCAGTTGCCCGGCCGCACGGGGCTCGACCCGCAGCGTCAGGCGCACTTCACCTTCTTGGGTGAACTTGATCGCGTTGCTCAGCAGATTGGACAGCACCTGCTTGAAGCGCGTGGGGTCGATCAACACGTCGGCGTCGCTGTGCTCGCCAAGGTCGACGCGCCACTCCAGGTTCTTCTGCCGGGCCAGGCCTTCAAACACCCGGCACACCGATTCGACCAGCGTGCGCAGGTTGGCCCGTTCCGGCGTCAGGGACAAATGCCCGGACTCGATGCGGGCGATGTCCAGGATGTCGCCAATCAACGCCAGCAATTGTTGCCCGGCATTGGCCGCCACCTCGATTGCCGGCCGGTCGGTGACGCCTTCATCCGCTCGCTTCAGCGCCAATTCGAGCATGCCAAGCAGCGCATTCATCGGCGTGCGGATCTCATGGCTCATGGTCGCCAGAAACGTGGTCTTGGCACGGTTCGCCTCATCCGCCGCGTCCTTGGCGTCCTGCAGTTGACTGAGCAATTGCTGACGCAGGCGGATTTGCCGGCGCTGCCAGGCGATCCAGGCCAGCGCCAACAACAGCAAGGCGCCGGCACCGACAAAGGCCTGGAGAATGTCCTGCCGGTGACGCAGCCAGAAGCTCTGTTCAACCATCAGGTCATTGCGCCAATAACCGGTCATTTCATCGATTTCTTCAGGGGAGATACTCAGCAGCGCCTTGTCCAGGATCGAATGCAGCTCAACGGCCTCGCGACCGGTCGCCAGGGTGCTGCGGGCCGGATCGGTGCCGACGGTGCTGGTCACTTGCAGGCGGTCGCGGTATTGCCGGGAAATCATGATCCGGGCACCGATCAACGAGTTGATGGCGCCGTCCGTCCTGCCCTGGGCGACCATTTCCATCCCGTCTGCGGTCAACGGCGCAGTGACCAGTTCGACCTGCGGGAAATGCTGGCGAATGAATTCGCCGGCACTGTTGCCCTGGGTGATGGCCAGTTTTTTTCCCGCCATCTCATCCAGTGTCTGCGGGCTGTCGGATGCAATGCGGGTCACCAGCACATTCGGGCTGGTCAGAAACGGCCGGGTAAATCGCAGTTCTGTTTCACGCTCAATGCTGGGGCTGATCCCGGCGACCACGTCAACATGACCGCTCCTGATCCACTCGAACAATTCGGCCACTGACCGGGTTGGCTGAATGTCGAATTTCAAACCTGTACGCAAACTGATTTTCGCCAGCACATCGATGCTGATGCCCCGGTAATTGCCCCCGTCATCGACGAAGGAAATCGGCATGAGGTTTTGGTTGATCGCCACTCGCACGCGTGGATGATTATTGAGCCAGCGTTGCTCGGCGACACTGAAGTGCAGGGCTTGCGTACCGGCAATGGAAGCCCCGCTGCCGCCCCATCGCCGCAGGATATTCATTCGTTCATTGGTCGGGATCGCCGCCAGCGCCCGGTTGACGATACGTTGCAACTGGAGGTTGTCGAGGTTCATCGCAAACGCAAAACGCCCGGACTCCATACGGGAGAAATCCGCCAGTTGAACGTTGTTGAGGTAATTTTTGCTGATCAGGTGATTGACGCTGATGGCGTCCCCCAGATAGGCGTCAGACTGACCAAACGCAACGGCGCCCACCGCGCCCAGCGTCGAAGGGAACAGCTGCACATTCGCCTTGGGATAAAAAGCCTGCACTTGCTGCTCGGGCAAATAGTGGTACAGCATCGCCAGCCGTTTACCGGCAAGGTCCGGGTCCAGTGGCAGGGATGAATCGGTGCGCGTGACCAGCACCGGTTGATCATCAGCATAGGCACTGGACATCCGCAGTTGTGGATCCTCGACCTCATAACGGTTGGCCGTTCCCAGCAGGTCAGCCGCGCCGTCCTTGATCGCACGCACCGCCTCGTCCCGAGATGCGTAGCGCTGAACATCGATCTCCACGTTCAATAGCTGTTTGAGCAGCCCGGCATAGTCAGCCGTCAGCCCTTCGTAGTCGGTGCCGGTTGTGGTGATGTCGAAGGGCGGATAATCCGGCGCCGAGACGGCCAGTACCAGCCGGCCTTTCTGGCGCAGCACACGCGAATCGGCATCCGACAGTTTGACGTCGTAGCCGTCGACGCTGGAGCGTCCGAGCAGGGTCAGTGATTGCGGTTGTGCGCAGGCAGTCGATGCCCACAAACAGACCGGGAGTACGAGGTATATCAGCCAACGCAATTGCCGAGAGGTACTCACTCAAATCAGACCGTTACGCTGGGCGGTCTCTCTCAAGTGAACCTTGGACTCCACATTGAGTTTTTCCGTCAAACGGGTTTTGTAGGTGCTGATGGTCTTGTGGCTCAGGTTCAAGAGTTTGGCGATTTCCTTGTTGCTTAATCCCTCGGCCAGGTACCGGAATATGGTCAGTTCACGGTCGGAGAGCTTGTCGATCCTCTCCATCTCGCTGAGTTGCATTGTGCTCAACGACACCGAACTCGACGGCAACTTGGCGAAATAGGTGTAACCGGCCATCACCGCCAGCACTGCCTCGTGCAAATGCTTCAAGTCGTTGGCCTTGGAAACATAAGCCCTGGCGCTGGCACGCATGCAGCGGTCCTGATAAAACCTTGGATCTTGCCCGGTGAAAACCAGTACTCGACAACGCTCGTCACTGGCCTGAATGCGGGCCAACACTTCCAGCCCGCCGAGACGGGGCATCATCAGATCCAGCACCACCAGATCGGGTTGATGCTTACGGATCGCTGAAAAGACCTCGTTGCCGTTGGATACCTTATGAATCAGTTTGAATCCCAGCTGTGTAAGCAGCATCGCGACTGCAGTGCACACCACCGGATGATCGTCTGCTATTACCGCTGACTTCATGGCAACTCCCTGTGCAGATACAAGACGATTGGGTAATGAATGCCCATGGGGCAGCCCCCGGCTACACGCAGCAGCTGCGCGAAGACTCTTGCACGGAAACACGTGCCCGACTACCTGACAGAAATGACAGTACCGACGAACGGTAGCTGTGGATCAACGGTCGCCATCAGCCGTTGAATGCACGCCAGATCGGGTAACGCAGCATCACTCACCTGAACCTTTTGCTGCCCGCAAGCCGGGGTCGGCGGCCCGTCATAGATCAAGGCGTGGTGAACCTGTGGGTGATCGAGGAAGAAGTCGCGCAGGTCCAGGGCCCCGTCCGCCAGCGCGGCATTGATGACCACCAGGTCGAAAGGCACGCCGCCGTACTCGGTCAGGGTCAGCAGTTCGGCAAGGCTTTGCACGGGGGCCACGCGGTAATAGTCGAGCCGGTTGAACAGGCGCTCGATTCTCATCCGCTGAAAATGCTGCTCGTCGGCAATCAGGATACGTAACGCTTTGTTCGGCAACCGGGGCCCCCAGGAGGGTTTCAGATTCGTGAGGCCGCAAGGCTACGGAAGAGCCAACGAGCTTTCTGTAGGACTATTCCTAAAACCCGAGACATTTATTCCGTTGCCAGAGCGGATTCAACGCTATTCCGTCGTACTCGGACTCCAGAACGCCTGCACCACCAGCGTCGATGTCGAAATCCGCGCCACCAGCGCATCCAGTTCGTCGCCGTCCACGGACGTCGTCGCGAGGGTCGCCTCCACTTCGATTTCATCTGCGCCGAACGCGTGTACATCAACATCGCTCGCCGGGTAATTGCTGCGCTCAAGTTCCGCTTCCAGCAGCGCCAGCACGGCTTTTTGTTGTGAACGTCGAGCGATCACGTAAACGATGTTGGTGACTTCAGCCGAAATCACATCCAGCGGCTGACGGTTGATGTTGTTGACGATCGGCCGCAGCAAGGTATTGGCCGCGAGTACGAACAGCGTACCGAGCAAGGCCTCCAGGACCAGATCGGCCCCTGCGCAGGCACCGACCGCCGCCGAGGCCCACAGCGTTGCCGCGGTGTTGAGGCCACGCACGTTGCCCTCTTCGCGCATGATCACCCCGGCACCGAGGAAGCCGATGCCGGAGACCACGTAGGCGACTACCCGCACCGCGCCTTCGGCCCCGCCGAGGCGGTTGGCCATGTCGACGAAAATCGCCGCCCCCACCGCGACCAGCACGTTGGTGCGCAGGCCGGCGGTGCGTTGGCGGTATTGGCGCTCGAAGCCGATCAGGCCACCGAGGATGAAGGCCGCGCTGAGGCTGACCAGGGTGTCGACCAGGGAGGTCAGGTTGATGTTGTTGAGTGCTTGCATGAATGTTTTCCTAAATCTTCAGCCTTGTATTCAATTCCTTGTAGGAGCAAGGCTTGCCCGCGAAGAACGATGACGCGGTTTGCTTTGGAAATGAGGCGCGCCCTTCGCGGGCAAGTCGGATCGCCGCACCGCTCGCTCCTACATCTGGCAGCATTACTGCCAGCCAAACCGGCGGATGTAGAAGCCCTTCACCGCCTGGGTGAGCGCCATGTACGCCAGCAGAATCACCGGCAAAAACACAAAGTACAGCGACGGCAGCGCCTGCAATTTGAAGTAGTGCGCCAAGGGTCCCATCGGCAGGAAAATCCCCACGGCCATGATGATTCCAGTCATCACCAGCAGCGGCATGGCGGCGCGGCTTTGCAGGAACGGAATCTTCGGCGTGCGAATCATGTGCACGATCAGCGTCTGGGTCAGCAGCCCGACCACGAACCAGCCGGACTGGAACAGGGTCTGGTGGTCCGGGGTATTGGCGTCGAACACGTACCACATCAAGGCAAACGTCGTGATGTCGAAGATCGAACTGATCGGGCCGAAGAACAGCATGAAGCGCCCGACATCCGCCGGTTGCCAGCGCTGCGGTTGCTTGAGCATTTCTTCGTCGACGTTATCGAACGGGATGGCGATCTGCGAAATGTCATAGAGCAGGTTCTGCACCAGCAGGTGCATCGGCAGCATCGGCAGGAACGGGATGAACGCGCTGGCCACCAGCACCGAGAACACGTTGCCGAAGTTCGAACTCGCGGTCATCTTGATGTACTTGAGCATGTTGGCGAAGGTCCGCCGCCCCTCCAGCACGCCCTCCTCCAGGACCATCAGGCTTTTCTCCAGCAGGATGATGTCCGCCGCTTCCTTGGCGATGTCCACGGCGCTGTCCACCGAAATGCCGATGTCGGCGGTGCGCAGCGCCGGGGCGTCGTTGATGCCATCGCCCATGAACCCGACCACGTGGCCGTTGCCTTTGAGCAGACGGACGATGCGTTCCTTGTGCGACGGCGTCAGTTTGGCGAAGACGTTGGTGGTCTCCACGGCCACCGCCAGTTCGGCGTCGGTCATGCGCTCGATGTCGTTGCCCATCAACAGGCCTTGCTGCTCCAGGCCGACTTCGCGGCAGATCTTCGCGGTCACCAGTTCGTTGTCGCCGGTCAGCACTTTCACCGCCACGCCATGCGCGGCCAGCGCTTTCAGGGCCGGTGCGGTGCTTTCCTTCGGTGGATCGAGAAACGCCACGTAGCCGATCAGCGTCAGTGCCTGCTCATCCGCCAGGCTGTAAGTGTCGCGCCCCTCGATCATTGGCCGCGCGGCAACCGCCACCACCCGCAGCCCCTCGGCATTGAACGAGGCGGTGACCTGACGAATCCGCGCCAGCAGTTCATCGCTCAGTGCTTCATCGCGTTCGCCGTGACGCACCCGCGTGCACACCGCCAACACCTCTTCCACAGCACCTTTGCAGATCAACAGATGCGGTTGACCGCGCTCGGCAACTACCACCGACATGCGCCGCCGGGTGAAGTCGAACGGGATCTCGTCGACTTTGTGAAACGCCGTGCCGACTTTCAGCTCACGGTGGATTTCGACGTGTTCGAGCACCGCCACGTCCAGCAGGTTTTTCAGGCCAGTCTGGTAGTAGCTGTTGAGGTAGGCCATTTCCAGCACGTCGTCGGAGTCGTTGCCCCAGACGTCGACGTTGCGCGCCAGAAAGATTTTGTCCTGGGTCAGGGTGCCGGTCTTGTCCGTGCACAGCACGTCCATGGCGCCGAAGTTCTGGATCGCGTCGAGGCGCTTGACGATGACTTTTTTGCGCGACAGGAACACCGCACCTTTTGCCAGCGTCGAGGTGACGATCATCGGCAGCATTTCCGGGGTCAGGCCCACGGCAATCGACAGTGCGAACAGCAGCGCTTCGGTCCAGTCGCCTTTGGTGAACCCATTGATGAACAGCACCAGCGGCGCCATCACGAACATGAAGCGGATCAGCAACCAGCTGACTTTGTTGACCCCGGTCTGGAACGACGTCGGCGCGCGATCGGTGGCGCCGACCCGCTGGGCCAGCGCGCCAAAATAGGTGCTGTTGCCCGTGGTCAGAATCACCGCGATCGCCGTGCCGGACACGACGTTGGTGCCCATGAACAGGATGTTGTCCAGGTCCAGCGGATTGCTGGTGTCGCTGTCCTGCTGGTGGCGGAATTTTTCCACCGGCATCGATTCGCCGGTCATCGCCGCCTGGCTGACGAACAGGTCCTTGGCGCTGAGTACCCGGCAATCGGCGGGAATCATGTCGCCGGCCGAGAGCACGATCAGATCGCCCGGCACCAGCTGTTTGATGGGGACTTCGGTGCGCAGGGCATCGCGACGCATCACCGTGGCGGTGTTGCTGACCATCGCCTTGAGCGCGTCGGCCGCCTGGTTGGATTTGGTTTCCTGCCAGAAGCGCAGCAAGGTCGAGAGCACCACCATCGAGAAAATCACGATGGCGGCTTTCATGTCCTCGGTCAGCCACGAGATGACCGCGAGCAATGTCAGCAACAGGTTGAACGGGTTTTTGTAGCAGTGCCACAGGTGAGTCCACCACGGCAGCGGTTGCTCGTGCTCGACTTCGTTGAGGCCGAATTGCACGCGCAGTGCATCGGCTTCGGCTTCGCTCAGGCCATCGGTGTGGCTGCCGAGGTTGTGCAGCAGTTGGCCGGTGTCGCTGTTGGCGGCGCTCACCAGAGTTTGCGCCAAGGTGGGCGGCACCTCGCGGCTGACCGTGGTGTCGGTGAAGGTTTCCAGCAGCGCCAGGCGACGGAAGTGTCGGGCGATGTGACGGGTGCGCAGGAATCCGGCGAAGAATTCTTTGAGCAGGTTCAGGTTCATGGCAGTTCCCCCAGGGTCAGCCGGGAAACCTTCCAGCAGGCGTGTCGGTGCACCGCGATGACGACAAAAAGTCGAACATCACGCAGGGTTCAGCGTCGATGAGAGGACGTCGGGACACGGACCAGGACTGGCCGCGATCGGGATGCCGCTGCTCGCTATCAGGCGAGACAACGGCACAAAAGGTTGCGCGTTATCTTGCCGGGTTGTTGCCGGTTATCGAAACCGGCCGACTACTGTCACTCGAACAAGTACCCACTGTGGGTCTCCGCTATTGATGAAAACGCGCGAAGCTTACGCCCCGATTTCTGGAGAGTAAACGATGCATTGGCAAGTCGTCGGGGAATTGCCGGGATCTTCAGGAAGGGTTCAGGATTGGGCATTCGGGTGTCTTTGAAGACGCCATCGCCGGCAAGCCGGCTCCTACAGGGGAATGCGATCAACTGTAGGAGCCGGCTTGCCGGCGATGGCGGCGTGACAGACGCCGAATACCTTAACTGGCAGTCGCCAACAGCAGGTCCACCACCGAACGGCCATGCCCACGGTGCTTGCCATGGTCATACAAAGACCCGGCAATCTCATCCGCGCGAATCGGCAGGATCGACAGCAACGTGTCGCTCAAACCATGGCTCGCCTGACAGAAGCCCTGCATGTAGATGCCGGCCTTGCAGCGCTCGTCGGTGATCAGCTTGTAGTTGCGGTCCACCTCGAAATCACCGAGGTATTGCTCCAGCGGCGCCAGCAGTTTGCGGTGCATCTGACGCTCATAACCGGTGGCCAGTACCACCGCGTCGTAATGCCGAACCGTGACTTCGCCGGTGGCGTTGTTACGCACCGCCAGTTCGATGCCGCGCTCGGTGGCGGTGGCTTTTTCAATAGTGGTCAGGGTACGGAACGCATGGCGCGCGATGCCCGAGACTTTCTGGCGATAGAAGATCCCGTAGATGCGTTCGATCAGGTCAATGTCCACCACCGAATAGTTGGTGTTGTGGTACTCGTTGACCAGACGCTCGCGCTCGCTGCTCGCCTGCTGGAACACCAGGTCGGTGAACTCCGGCGAGAACACTTCGTTGACGAACGGGCTGTCGTCCGCCGGTTTCAGCGCCGAGCCGCGCAGGATCATGTCGACCTGCACCGACGGGAAGCTGTCGTTCAAATCGATGAAGGCTTCCGCCGCGCTCTGCCCGCCACCGATGATCGCGATGCTCATCGGTTGATTGTTCACGCACGGCTGCTTGGCCATCTGCGCCAGGTACTGCGAGTGGTGGAACACCCGACCGTCATCCTTCAGCGCCTTGAACGCTTCGGGAATACGCGGCGTACCACCGGCGCTGACCACCACCGAGCGGGCGGTGCGCACGTGTTGCTGGCCCTGGGTATCGCGGGAGATCACGCGCAACGCTTCGACCTGCTGGTTGTGCAGCACCGGCTCGATGGTCAGCACTTCTTCGCCGTAACGGCTCTGCTCGGCGAATTGCCCGGCGACCCAGCACAGGTAGTCGTTGTATTCCATGCGGCACGGATAGAAGGTGCCGAGGTTGATGAAATCCACCAGACGACCGTGGTGCTTGAGGTAGTTGACGAAGGAATACGGGCTGGTCGGATTGCGCAGGGTCACCAGGTCCTTGAGGAAGGAAATCTGCAATTCGCTCTGGGTCACCAGGGTGTTGCCGTGCCAGCGATAGTCCGCCTGCTTGTCGAGAAACAGTACATCCAGCTCGCCCTGGCTCGGCCCGCGCTCTTGCAGTGCGATGGCCAGCGCCAGGTTCGAAGGGCCGAAACCGACGCCGATCAGGTCGTGAACGATGGGCGATGCAATTGCCTGTGTCATTTCCAGTGTCCTCTGGATGAACCCCTCAACAGTGGGGCGTAAGCCTAAGTGACCTGACCAGCCTTGAGCAGGACAGCAGGTCGTCTGTTGATAGGGAACGAGGACAATGAAACAAAATTTAATATTGTTTTTTTACCCACCGGAGAAGATCAGTGGGCATCCCACTGGCGCATCCGCACGCGGCAATGCTTCATCGCGTTGACGATGTGCTTCTCGACCAGCGCCCGGGAAATCCCCAGGCGTTCGGCGATTTCCGGGTGCGACAGGCCATCGATCTTGCGCAGCAGGAAACTCTCGCGGCACAGCCGTGGCAATTCCGCCAGGGCACGCTGGAGCATTTCCAGGCGCTGGCCGTGGTCGAGGCTGTTGTGCGGGGACGGGGTGAAATAGCGTTCTTCGTTGTCGAGCACTTCCAGCGATTCGACCTGACGCAAGGCATTGCGCCGATGGTCGTCGATCACCAGATTGAGCGCGGTGCGATAAAGGAATGCCCGGGGCTGCTCGATCGGCGTGTCGCTGGAACGCTCCAGAACCCGCACATAAGCGTCATGCACCACATCTTCGGCCACCTGACGGTTGCCCAGCTTGGCGTTGAGGAAACACACCAGCTCGCGATAGTAGTTTTCCAACCATGACTCCCGGCCGCAGGGGTGCGGTTTCTTTCCTTGAGCCACCGCAACGACCGCCGAAATGGGCAGTGGCACGATAGTGGCAGTTCGAGGTGCGTAATTTATAGTAATTCTCATATAGATTTAAAGTATTGCTTCATCTTGCCCGACAAATAGTCGCGAACCTGTAGGAGCGAGCCTGCTCGCGAAGGACTTGAGGGCGACGCGTTTATTCAGGAAGAAACGCGTTATCGGTGACGTCCATCGCGAGCAGGCTCGCTCCTACAGGGGTGATTGTGTCGGCTTGTGTCCGCGCCTAAATTCCCCGCCGCTTTCCTCGTATAAAGGACAGCTCCCCGTCTCTGTCGGCTTCCCGACAGCGTTCAACTGTTGCCGGATTTTGTGCGCAGGCTGAGCGACGGGCCGATATCCATTGGCCGGAACCCTGCATGAAACGTCCCCGACACACCCGACGCGCCCTGCTTGTAGCACTTTGTCTGATCCCCGTTATCGCCGTGGCTGCCTGGCAGGTCATCCCGCCCGGCCGAGACAAATTCGCCACCGTACAAGTCAGTCGGGGTGACATCGAAAGCAGCGTCACGGCGCTGGGCACCCTGCAACCTCGACGCTACGTCGACGTCGGTGCGCAGGCGTCCGGGCAGATCCAGAAGATCCATGTGGAAGTCGGTGATGTGATCAAGGAAGGCCAGTTGCTGGTGGAAATCGATCCGTCCACGCAACAGGCCAAACTCGACGCCGGGCGTTTTTCCGTGGAAAACCTCAAGGCACAACTCGAGGAACAACGGGCACAGCACGAGCTGGCCCGGCAAAAGTTCCAGCGCCAGCAGAACCTCAAGGCCGGCGGCGCCACCCGCGAAGAAGACGTACAAACTGCCCAGGCAGAGCTGCGCGCCACCCAGGCGCGCATCGACATGTTCCAGGCGCAGATCCGCCAGGCCCAGGCCAGCCTGCGCAGCGATCAGGCCGAGCTCGGTTACACGCGCATTTACGCGCCGATGTCCGGCACCGTGGTCGCACTCGACGCACGGGTCGGCCAGACCCTCAACGCGCAACAGCAAACTCCGCTGATTCTGCGCATCGCCAAGTTGTCGCCGATGACGGTCTGGGCCGAAGTCTCGGAAGCCGACATCGGTCACGTCAAACCCGGCATGACGGCCTGGTTCACCACCCTCAGCGGTGGCAAGCGGCGCTGGAGCAGCACCGTGCGGCAAATCCTGCCGGTGCCGCCCAAGCCTCTGGACCAGACCAGCCAGGGCGGTGGCAGCCCGACCAGTTCGAGCAAAAGCGGCAGCGCTCGCGTGGTGCTGTACACCGTGCTGCTCGACGTCGATAACGCCGACAACGCACTGATGGCGGAAATGACCACACAAGTGTTCTTCGTGTCCGACCAGGCGAAAGACGTGCTCACCGCGCCTATCGCCGCGTTGCAAGGCGGCACGCAACCGAACATCCAGACCGCGCAGGTCGTTGCCAAAAGCGGCCGCATCGAGCAACGCGACGTTCGCACCGGCATCAGCGATCGCCTGCGGGTGCAAATCCTCGATGGCTTGCAGGAAGGCGATCACCTGTTGATCGGCCCGGTCGACGGGAGTGGCGGCTAGATGCTGACGCCCCTGATCGACCTGCAGGACATCCGCAAATCCTACGGCGGCGGCGATTCACCTGAAGTTCACGTGTTGCGCGGTATCGACCTGTCGATCCATGCCGGGGAGTTCGTGGCGATTGTTGGCGCGTCCGGTTCCGGCAAGTCGACGCTGATGAACATCCTCGGTTGCCTCGACCGCCCGACGTCCGGTGAATACCGCTTCGCCGGGGAAAACGTCGCCGGGCTCGACAGCGATGAACTGGCCTGGCTGCGCCGCGAAGCCTTTGGTTTTGTGTTCCAGGGCTATCACCTGATTCCGTCCGGCTCGGCCCAGGAAAACGTCGAGATGCCGGCGATCTACGCAGGCACCCCGGCCGCCGAACGCCACGCCCGCGCTGCCGCCCTGCTCGACCGCCTCGGCCTCGCCTCACGCACCGGCAACCGCCCGCACCAACTCTCCGGCGGCCAGCAACAACGCGTATCCATCGCTCGCGCCTTGATGAACGGCGGCCACATCATCCTCGCCGACGAACCCACCGGCGCCCTCGACAGCCACAGCGGTGCCGAGGTGATGACGTTGCTGGATGAACTGGCGAGCCAGGGCCACGTGGTGATCCTCATCACCCACGACCGCGAAGTCGCGGCCCGGGCCAAACGCATCATCGAAATCCGCGACGGGCTGATCATCAGCGACAGCGCCCACGACAACCCCGACGTACAAACCTCAGCCAACCCCGGCGCCCTGCAAGCCGTGGATTTGCGCAAGCGCCTGAGCGAAGGCGCGGAGGCCACGGGGGCCTGGAAAGGCGAACTGGTGGACGCCGTACACGCGGCCTGGCGGGTGATGTGGATCAACAAGTTTCGCACCGCGCTGACCCTGCTCGGGATCATCATCGGCGTTGCGTCGGTGGTGGTGATGCTGGCCGTCGGTGAAGGCAGCAAGCGCCAGGTGATGGCGCAGATGGGCGCGTTCGGCTCGAACATCATTTACCTCAGCGGCTCGGCACCGAACCCGCGAACACCGCTGGGCATCATCACCCTCGATGACGTCGCGGCGGTCGGCAGCCTGCCGCAGGTGACGCGCATCATGCCGGTCAACGGCCAGGAGGCCGGGGTGCGCTTCGGCAACCTCGACCACTTGAGCTACGTCGGCGGCAACGACACCAACTTCCCGGCGATCTTCAATTGGCCGGTGGTGGAAGGCAGCTATTTCACCCAGGACGATGAACGCAACGCGGCGGCCGTCGCAGTGATCGGGCACAAGGTGCGGACCAAATTGCTCAAGGACGTGGCCAACCCGATCGGCCAGTACATCCTGATCGAAAACGTGCCGTTCCAGGTGGTCGGCGTGCTCGCGGAAAAAGGTGCCAGCTCCGGTGACACCGACAGCGACGACCGCATCGCCATCCCGTATTCCGCCGCGAGTGTGCGGCTGTTCGGCACCCACAACCCCGAGTACGTGGCCATCGCCGCGGCCGATGCGCGCAAGGTCAAAGAGACGGAAACCGCCATCGAGCAGTTGATGTTGCGCCTGCACGACGGCAAAAAGGATTTCGAACTGACCAACAACGCCGCAATGATTCAGGCCGAAGCGCGCACGCAAAATACCCTGTCGCTGATGCTCGGTTCGATCGCCGCGATTTCGCTGTTGGTGGGCGGGATTGGCGTGATGAACATCATGCTCATGACTGTGCGCGAACGCACCCGCGAGATCGGCATCCGCATGGCCACCGGCGCCCGCCAGCGCGACATCCTGCGGCAGTTCCTCACCGAAGCGGTGATGCTCTCGGTGGTCGGCGGCCTCGCCGGCATTGCCTTGGCGCTGATCGTCGGCGGCGTGCTGATTCTCAGCGAAGTGGCCGTCGCGTTCTCTTTGATAGCGGTACTCGGTGCCTTCGGCTGCGCCCTGGTCACCGGTGTTGTCTTCGGCTTCATGCCGGCCCGCAAAGCTGCCCGGCTCGACCCGGTCACGGCCCTTACCAGTGAATGATCGATCTATGAAAGCGCCACTCAGCCTGTTGACCCTCTGCGTGTTGCTCAGCGCGTGCGCCAACCCGGACCCGCGCCCGGACAGTGGCCTGCAGCCGCCGCCCACCTGGCAGTCGGCACACCATGAAAACGCCTTGATGCAGAACGCCCAGTGGTGGACGCACTTTGGCAGCCCGCAGCTCGATCAACTGATTGAACAGGCCCGCGTCGGCAGTTATGACCTGGCGGCCGCACTGGCCCGGGTTCGCCAGGCCCAGGCCACCACCGTGATCGCCGGCGGTTCGCTGTTGCCGGAAGTGAAGGCCGCGGGGAACGCCAATCGCCAGAAGCTGATGCGCGGCAACGGCTACAGCCAACTGGACGCCGACAACAGCAACAAGGCGGTGGATTACTTCGACGCCAGCCTCAGCGCCAGTTATGAAATCGATTTCTGGGGCGGCCAGCGCGCCTCCCGTGACAGCGCGCAATTCGGCCTGCGAGCCAGTGAGTTCGATCGCGATACGGTTGAGTTGACGCTGCTCAGCGCGGTCGCCAGCACCTACGCGCAAGCGTTGTCATTGCAGGAACAGCACCGTATCGCGCAGCTCAATCTGGCGAACGCGCAGAAGGTTCTGAACCTGGTACAAACCCGCTTCGACTCAGGCTCTGCCACGGCTCTGGAACTGGCCCAGCAAAAAAGCCTGGTGGCCGCGCAACAACGGCAGTTGCCGCTGGTGCAGCAACAAGCCGAAGAAGCACGGATCACCCTCGCCGCCCTCCTCGGCCGTCCGGTTCAGGAACTGAAGCTTGATGATCAGCGCTTCGACCAGCTCAGTTGGCCGGTCATCGGTGCGGGCGTGCCCAGCGATTTGCTCAACCGTCGCCCGGACATCGCTCGCGCCGAAGCGCAACTGGCGGCCGCACGCGCCGATGTGACCGTGGCCCGGGCGAAAATGCTGCCCACCGTGACATTGAGCGCCCAGATCGGTTCTGGCGCCGATACGTTCAGCGATGTGCTGCGCAGCCCGTTCTACAACCTCACCGCCGGATTGGTCGCGCCGATTTTCAACAACGGTCGCCTGAGCGCCGAACGTGATAAAGCCACGGCGCGCCAGGAAGAACTGCTGGAAACCTACCGTGGCGCGATCATCAACGGCTTTGCCGACGCGGAAAAAGCCCTGACCGGCATTCGCGGACTGGACGCCCAGCGCCAATGGCAAAGTGAAGAATTGAATCAGGCGCAAACGGCTTTCGACATTGCGCAAAGCCGCTATCAGGCCGGGGCCGAGGATTTGCTGACGGTGCTGGAGACGCAACGCACGCTGTATGCCGCGCAGGATTTGAATGTGCAGCTGCGGTTGGCGAGGTTGCAGGCGAGTGTTGCGTTGTACAAGGCGCTTGGGGGTGGATGGCAGGTGTTGTGATTTGCAGCGATCTCAGAATGGCCATCGCGAGCAGGCTCGCTCCCACATTGGATCTATGGCGAACACATTATGTGTGAACACCCGAGATCAACTGTGGGAGCGAGCCTGCTCGCGATTGAACGATAACGCGGTACGCCTGATTAACTGGTCATCGGTTTAGCCTTCAAATTCCGCGCATACCAAGGCCGTTGCGGCACCTTGCGGAACAGGTCTTCCAACTTTTTCTCGTCTTCACCAAAAGTAATCCGCAGCGCCAGTTTCATGGTTTCCGGGTCCATTTCCACCGACTTGCCCACCTGCAACCCCGGCGTGGTGTTGCAGCCGTGGGTGCTCGGGCCGAGCCACGGATCGTCGATCTCGACCCAGCGACCAGGCGCGAACCACGGCACACCATTGACCTCCAGCCGCCTGACTTCCCCCGGATGAAAGCGCTCGTGCGCACGGAACCAGTCTTCGAGACGGTCATCGATCCAGCCATGGAAATGCCAGAACACCGGGTTCACATGGGAGGAAAACGGGTCGCCAAGAAAGTCGTTTTCCGCCGCGAACCAACGGGCGGAAAAGTCTGCGGTGTCCCGCGCGAACGGCACAGGCTGACCGTTGGACGGATCGCGGGGCACCGACGCCCAGCGCATGTGCAGCCAGTCATGCAGCCCGAGTTCGACCTCGGAACCGAACTGCCCCAAGGTCAATTTCGACAAGTAACGCGGGTCACGGTATCGCGACTCCCAGACCTGAAAATTGCTGTGGTAGGTCTCGGCGGTCTTGAGATCGGCCACCCACTGCGAGTATTCGTCATCGTCTTCGGCGCGCCAGGCCGGCGGCAAAGCGGTGCCGTCGTGGTTGTCGAAGTAACGGGCAAAGCCCTGGCGATCACGCACCAGTTCCGGTTGCGGCAACGGAAATTGCTGCCACGACGGCAAGTCTTGCAGGGAGCGCGCGGTGCCGAGCATGTGCCGGTGCATGAAGAAAAAGTCGATGCCCGAGCCATTGCGGTCCTTGCGCGGCCCGCGTGCATCGCGCTCCTTGTCCCGAAGCCCCGGCTGCCAGCCGATGCCGCGCAAGGCGTTGCGCTTGTCTTCGGACAAGGTGTGCCATTTGTCGCGGGAGGCGTGCCAGAGCTGATGGAACAAGCGGTGCTCGGGCGAAATCAGCCACGCCAGCAACGCCGGGCCCAGGCCCGTGCGCTCACGCGCTTCAGGGAACACCTGTTTGACCGCGACGAAACGGTTGTCCTGGGCGGTCAGGGCCAACGGACGATCCAGACGCAGCACACGCCCACTCAAGGTGCCGCTGCCGGCATTGCCGAACGCGGCCCAGACTTCGTCCAGCTTGAAGGTGAATTCGTAGTCCGGCGTCCCGGTCGGGGATCGGGAATCGATCAGGCGCCAGCTCAGCTCTTTGTTGTCTACGCCCGCCAGATCGCCGAGGACGCGATAGCGCGGCGGCGGTGCGGCACGCAGCGCCTCGAAAGTATCGAGAAAACCGTTGAGCCCACGGCCCTTGTGACCGACGTCGAGCAGCAGTTGCAAACCCTCGCGAGGCAAGCCGTCGAGCCCCGCGTCACGCCCCTCGAAGCGAATGTCCCAGACGCCCTGCAAGGTGTTGGCCAAACGCTGACCGGCCACATCCGCGACGTCGAATGACGCTTCGCCGGGGGTAATGGTCGGGTCCGGTTTTGTCAGTTCGCGATGCCCGTAATACGCCGCAGGCAGGGCGGCGCCGGTCAGTGCCAGACCCGCCAGGAACCATCGTCGAGAAATCGTCATTGCCCTACCTGTGTCAGCCATGGAGCAGGCTTTATCCAAGCTAGAACGTTTGTTGCCTCGACAAATTTAAGAGCTTCGCGGGCAAGCCTCGCTCCTACAGGTCGGCATACAAACCCTGTAGGAGCGAGCGGTGCGGCGATCCGACTTGCCCGCGAAGAGACCCTCAGCCGCACTAAATTTCCCAGCCAGCCACTCGTTCTTCCCAGATAGCAAAGGCCCCCGCGCCTGCACCCTCGACGGCGAACCTGACTGAGATGGCAATGACAAAACCTCGTTCGAAAAAGGCTCTTTTCATTGGCCTGCCCCTGGCGCTGGCCATCGCTGGCGCGGCAGGGTTTGCGGCCTGGGATTACTGGCTCAACGACAACCCCGGCTACCCGGTCGCGGTGATGAAACAGGCCGATGAACTGCAAGAACGCATCCTCTCCTTCGACAGCCACATCACCGTGCCCATGGATTTCGGCACCGCCGAAAACGAAGCCGACAAGGACGGCAGCGGCCAGTTCGACCTGGTCAAGACGGCGCGTGGTCGCCTGTCCGGCGCGGCGCTGACCATTTTCGGCTGGCCCGAAATCTGGAACGGCGACAACGCCCCGCACCGCCCGACCGCCGGGTTCATCGACGAAGCCCGTCACGAGCAGGAGACTCGCTACAAAATCATCACCACCCTGGTGCGCGACTTCCCCAATCAGGTGGCCATTGCCTACACCCCGGACGATTTCCGACGCCTGCACGGCGAAGGCAAGTTCGCCGTGTTCATCAGCATGCTCAACGCCTACCCGCTGGGCAACGACGTCAACGCCCTGGATAAGTGGGCCGCGCGCGGAATGCGCATGTTCGGCTTCAGTTACGTGGGCAACAACGCCTGGGCCGATTCGTCCCGGCCGCTGCCGTTTTTCAATGATTCCCGTGATGCGCTGGGCGGCCTGTCAGAGCTGGGCAAACAAGCGGTGCATCGCCTGAACGACCTCGGGGTCATCATCGATGTGTCGCAAATGTCGACCAAAGCGCTTGAGCAAGTCAGCCAATTGAGCCGCGCACCGATGGTCGCCTCGCACTCGGCGCCACGGGCGCTGGTGGACATCCCGCGCAACCTCAGCGACAACGAAATGCAGCTGATCAAGAACAGCGGCGGCGTGGTGCAGATCGTCGGCTTCCCGACCTACATCAAGCCACTGAGCCAGGGCACCCAGGACAAACTCAACGCCCTGCGTGCGCGTTTCGACCTGCAACCGCTGCAAGGCCTGGAGATGGCGCTGATGCCCGGCGACCCAGTGATCACTGTGTGGTCGGAACAGCGTTTCGGCGAATACGCCAGTCAGCTCTACGGCATTGTCGATGAAGAACCCAAGGCCACCCTCAAGGATTACGGCGACGCCATCGACTACGCCGTGAAAAAAATCGGCATCGATCACGTCGGCATCAGCTCCGACTTCAACGACGGTGGCGGCCTGAACGGCTGGAAAGACGTCAGCGAGGCACGCAACGTGACCGCCGAACTGATCAGCCGCGGCTACAGCGAAGCCGACATCGCCAAGCTCTGGGGCGGCAATTTCCTGCGCGTCTGGGATCAGGTGCAGAAGTCCTCCAGACCCGTCGCCAAACACTGACATTCACTTTGCCAAGCGAACCGAATTCATGACCAACCGTCGTACATTCCTCAAGCAGGCCGGCATTGTCGCGGCCGCCATTCCCCTGGGTTCAGCGGTCAGCCTGCCGGCGCTGGCCGCCACGCCGGCGCCGCTGCCCAAAGACAAATGGGCGCAGTTTCGCCAGCTGTTCAATCAGGATCCCGATTACCTGCACTTCGCCAACTTCCTGGTGACCTCACACCCGCGTCCCGTGCGCGAAGCCATCGAGATGCACCGCGCCAACCTCGACCGCAACCCCGGCCTGGCGATGGACTGGCATCGCGGCGAAACCGAACGCCGTGAAGAAGACGTGCGCGTGTGGGCCGGCCATTACTTGAAAGCCAAGCCTTCGCAGATCGCCCTGAGCGGCAGCACCACCGAAGGCCTGGCGATGATTTACGCCGGCATTCACGTGCGTCCGGATCAGGAAATCCTGACCAGCGAACATGAGCACTACGCCGCCAACAGCGTGTTTGAGTTCCGCACGCAAAAGGACGGAACCAAGGTTCGTAAAATCAAATTGTTCGAAGACCCGTACAAGGTCTCGACGAAAGAAATACTGGCCTCCATTGCCCGCAACATTCGCCCCGAGACTCGCGTGCTCGGCATGACCTGGGTGCATTCCGGCAGCGGTGTGAAGCTGCCCATCGGCGAGATCGGCAAACTGGTCGCCGAGAAAAACCGCGACCGCCAGGAAAAGGATCGCATCCTGTATGTGGTCGATGGCGTCCACGGCTTCGGCGTGGAAAACCTCGATTTCCCGGACATGCATTGCGACTACTTCATCGCCGGCACCCACAAATGGATGTTCGGCCCACGGGGCACCGGGATCATCTGCGCGCGCTCCGATGACATGAAGGACCTCACGCCGACCATCCCGACGTTCTCCGAAGCGACCACGTTTTCGACCGTTATGACCTACGGCGGCTATCACTCGTTTGAACACCGCTGGGCGCTGACCGAAGCCTTCAAGTTGCATCTGGACCTGGGCAAGGCCGAGGTTCAGGCACGCATCCATGAAATCAACAGCTACCTGAAAAAACGCTTGCAGGAGCATCCATCTGTGGAGCTCGTCACGCCGTTGTCGCCCGAGTATTCCGCCGGCTTCACGTTCTTCCGGATCAAGAACCGCGACTGCGAAGAAGTCGCCAATTTCCTGATGGACCAGCGCGTGGTCTGCGATGCCGTGGACCGCGATGTCGGCCCGATCATTCGCCTGTCGCCGGGCCTGCTCAACACCGAGGCGCACATCGATCGCGTCATGGCGCTGTTGGCCAGCAAGCTCTGAAACACCGATTTCCTTTAGCGAGAATGCATATGAAAAACATCCTGCACAGACTCGGATTGTCGCTCCCACAACTCGGGGCGCTGACCATCCTGGCATTGCTCGGCACCGCGTTGCCCGGCGCCGCCCAGGCCACCACCGCACCGCTGCCGGGCAAGGTGTTCAAGGATTGCCGCAACTGCCCGGAAATGGTGGTGCTGCCCGCCGGCACTTTCACCATGGGCACGCCGGAAGGTGAAGTCGGTCGCGAACCCGATGAAGGCCCGATGCACGAAGTCACGTTCGACAAGCCGTTCGCCATGAGCCGTTACCAGATCACCGCCGGCGAATGGGACCAGTACCTGAAAGAAACCGGGATCACCATTCCCGACGGCGACACTCGCCCCGGCCGCGAGTGCATCAACAGCAAGCCGCGTTATCCACAAAGCCCGCGTCAGCCGGCGGTGTGCATGAACTTTGCCGAGGTCAGCGCGTATGTCGCGTGGCTGTCCCTCAAGACCGGCCAGCACTACCACATCGTCAGTGAGGCCCAGCGCGAATACGCCGCCCGTGCCGGTTCAACGGGGCCGTTCCCGTTCCCGTTCGATGAAGGTACCGAGTACAGCATCGCCACCCATGCCAATACTTACGGGCCAACCGACGGCTACAGCTACACCTCCCCGGCCGGCAGCTACCCGCCGAACGCCTTCGGCATGTATGACATGCACGGCAACGTCTACGAGTGGATCGCCGACTGCGAACACAGCGATTACGTCGGCGCCCCCACCGACGGCAGCGCGTGGGTCGAACCCAACTGCGAAGCCTTGCAGATTCGCGGCAATGACTGGGGCGAAGCGCCGGTGTTCTCGCGTTCCGGCAACCGCAACAACATCTACCCGCAAACCCGTGGCGACTGGATCGGTTTCCGCGTCGTGCGCGATCTGCCTTCCAAAGGCTGACACCCCTTCCCCCCGGCCGCCGCCAGTCGGCGGCCGTCTAAATTAAACGCCTGGCCACACGTTCTTCTGGGTATCTGCCTCAAGACCCAAGGAACCCTTTCCTCATGACCCAGCCTACGCGCGGTGCAATTCATGAATTGTTCACCCTCCTGAAACCGTTCCGGCTGGTGGTCAGCCTGTCGATCATTCTGGGCATGGTGGGCGGTCTGAGCGTGACGGTGTTGCTGGCCACGATCAACAATGCCCTGCATTCGGAAAGCGGCCTGACCCAGGGCGTGGTCGCACTGTTCGGCGGCCTTTGCCTGTTGGCGCTGGCGAGTTCGATCTGCTCGGACATCGGCACCAACTACGTCGGCCAGCACATCATCGCCAAGCTGCGCAAAGAGCTGGGGGAAAAGGTGCTGTCGGCGCCCATCGAACAGATCGAACGCTATCGCAGCCACCGTTTGATCCCGGTGCTGACCCATGACGTCGACACCATCAGCGACTTCGCGTTTGCCTTCGCGCCGCTGGCCATCTCCCTGACCGTGACCCTCGGCTGCATGGGCTACCTGGCCCTGTTGTCGTGGCCGATGTTCCTGATGATGGTGCTGGCGATTGCCATCGGCACCGGCATCCAGTTCTACGCACAGGGCAAGGGCATCAAGGGCTTCATGGCCGCCCGTGACGCCGAAGACGAATTGCAAAAGCACTACAACGCCATCGCTGGCGGCGCCAAGGAACTGCGCATTCACCGTCCGCGCCGCCAGCGCATGTTCACCTCGGGCATTCAGGGCACGGCGGATTTCATCTGCAACACCCAGGTGCGCTCGATCAATACCTTCGTGATCGCCAAGACGCTGGGGTCGATGCTGTTCTTCGTGGTCATCGGCCTGGCGCTGGCCCTGCAATCGTTCTGGCCCAGCGCCGACAAGTCGGTGATGAGTGGCTTCGTCCTGGTGCTGCTGTACATGAAAGGCCCTATCGAGCATCTGGTCGGCACCTTGCCGGTGGTCAGCCGGGCGCGGATTGCCTTCCGCCGCATCGCTGAACTGTCGAGCCGGTTTTCCTCGCCCGAGCCGCACCTGCTGCTCAACGACACCGGCAAAAAACCGGCCGTGGTCAACAGCCTGCAACTGGACAACGTCAGCTATGCCTTCCCGGCTGCACCGGGCAGCGAAGCATTCCGCCTGGGGCCGGTGAACCTGACCATCGAACAGGGCGACATCATTTTCATCGTCGGCGAAAACGGCTGCGGCAAGACCACGCTGATCAAGTTGTTGCTGGGGCTTTATGCGCCGCAACAAGGCGCAATCCTGCTCAACGGCGAAGGTGTCGATGCGCAGAACCGTGACGACTACCGCCAACTGTTCACCACGATTTTTGCCGACTACTACCTGTTCGATGACGTGGTGCAGGGCGATCAGCACATTCCCGAAGACGCCAACAAATACCTGCAACGCCTGGAAATCGCGCACAAGGTCAGCGTCAAGGACGGCAGTTTCACCACCACCGACCTGTCCACCGGCCAGCGTAAACGCCTGGCACTGGTCAATGCCTGGCTGGAAGAACGCCCGGTGCTGGTGTTTGACGAATGGGCGGCCGACCAGGACCCGACCTTCCGCCGGATCTTCTACACCGAGCTGCTTCCGGACCTGAAGCGCCTGGGCAAAACCATCATCGTCATCTCCCACGACGACCGCTATTTCGACATGGCCGATCAGTTGGTTCGCATGGAATCGGGCCGTGTGGTGACGGAACGGGCGACCGCCTGAGCAGCGTTGAATCCATATACCTCGACGATTTTCGGAGTTTGTTTTCCGGTTTCGTCGGGGTGATGCGTCTAATAATAATTATCATTAACTAAAAAAATCTGCACACCTTAGGAGCGATTTGAGCAATGCAAAGCCCTACCCTGTCCCGCGCGCCGTTGGCACTGGCCATCGCGCCGCAAAAGAAATTCCGAACAGTCGTACCGGGTGCGTTGCTGACCCTGTTGCTGCTGGGCACCTCTCAGGTCCAGGCCGCGCCGGTGAACGTCAACGTGCCTGCGCAATCGCTGGCCAGCGCGCTGCAGCAACTGGGTCAACAGACCGACCTGCAGATTCTGTACAGCCAGGACATGGTCAACGGCCTCAAGTCCACGGCGGTCTCCGGCAATCTGGAGCCGGAACAGGCATTGAATACGTTGCTGCTGGGGAGCGGCATTACGTTTCAACTGACTGGCAACACTGTTTCGCTGATTCCGGTCGCGGGTAACTCCAGCGCGCTGCAACTGGGTGCGACCGCCATTTCCGGCGTGGCGCCGGGGCCTACCACTGAAGGCACGCATTCCTACACCACCGATCAAGTCAGCATCGGCAAGGGCAACATCAAGCTCAAGGACATCCCGCAGTCAGTGTCCGTCGTCACGCGCCAGCGCATGGACGACCAGAACATGAACAGCCTGCAAGACGCAATGCGCCAGGTCACCGGCGTCACCATCAAGACGTACAACTCCGGCTCCAGCCTGAACGACGTCTACATGCGCGGCTTCCTCGTCGACCAGGTGCAGGTTGACGGCGTATCGCAACCGACCGGCCAGGGCGACTTGGGCACCAGCTTCGACCTCGCGATGTACGATCGTGTCGAAGTGCTGCGCGGCCCATCCGGCCTGTATCAAGGCGCTGGCGAACCCGGCGGCACCATCAACGTGGTGCGCAAGCGTGCCCTGAACAAATTCGCCCTCGGCGGCGAGCTGGGCGCAGGTTCCTATGACCACTACCGCTCGATGGTGGACGTCACCGGCCCGTTGAACGATCAAGGCACCGTGCGCGGTCGCTTCATCACCGCTTACGAAAACAACAAATCCTACGTCGACTCTGCCCAGAACGAACGCCCGATGGTGTACGGTCGCCTGGAATTCGACCTCGCCCCATCCACCACCCTGTCGGTCGGCGGCGCCTACCAGCAAAACCACTCCACCCCGGCGTTCGGCTTGCCGGCCTTTGCCGACGGCAAGTTGCTGGACGTGCCGCGCTCGACGTTCGTCGATGCCAAGTGGAACACCCTGAACGAGAAAGTCTGGGAGTCCTTTGCCGAGGTCGATCACGCGCTGGACAACGGCGGTCAGTTCAAGACCACCGTCACCTACCGCGACGCAGAAACCCCACAGCGTAACTTCACCTGGGCCGACGGTGCCGTCGATCCGGCTACCGGCGACAGCTCGGCCGTGGCGTACGACTACTACACCCACATCAAAACCATCGGCGTCGACAGCTTCGTCACCACGCCGTTCGAATTCGCGGATCGCAGACACGAGTTCACCGTGGGTGCCGAGTACCAGCACCTCGACAAAGACTTTGAATACGGTGGCGGCGAGTACTTCCCGATCAACGTCTACAACCCGGGCAGTATCGATATTCCCAAGAACGACTACGAGCGCAACAACGGTAACTGGTCCAAATCCGACCAGTACGGCCTCTATACCCGCGCCAAGTTCAACGTCACCGACTGGCTCGACGTGATCGGCGGCAGCCGCGTGACCTGGTACGAAAGCGACGCGAAGAACGCCAACGCCTTCTTCAACAGCTTCGGCGAAGCCCACACCAGCATCAACCGCAAGGTCGTGCCTTACGGCGCCATCATCGCCAAGCTGACCCCGGAACTGTCGGCCTACGCCAGCTACACCGGCGTGTTCAAGCCACAAAGCGAGCTCGACAGCGACAACACGCCCATCGGACCGCGTAAAGGCAAGCAATATGAAGTCGGCCTCAAGCGCGAGTTCTACGACGGCCGCCTGAACGCCAGCATCGCGATGTTCCGCATCTACGATGAAAACCGTGCTCAATTCAACGCCGACACCGGTGGAAACGAAGCACAAGGCAAGGCGCGCAGCCAGGGCTGGGAAACCGAGTTGAGCGGTAACCTGACCGACAACTGGAGCATCGTCACCGGCTACGCCTTCACCACCACCAAATTGTTGAAATCTGACGACGCGACCGAAGGCAGCACCTTCAGCACCATCACACCGAAGCACAACTTCAACCTGTGGACCAAATACGAATTCGCTGACGGCCCGCTCAAAGACTTCAGCGTCGGCGGCGGCGTGCGCGTAGTCAGCAAGACCTGGTACCAGCGTGAAGTACGCTTCGAACAAAGCGGCTACGGCATCGCCACCGCGCAGGTGGGCTACAAGTTCAACGAGAACCTGTCGGCGACACTGACTGGCAACAACCTGTTTGATAAAAAGTACTACGATCGCGTGGATGCTTCGTGGGGGACAAACTTCTATGGTGACCCGCGTAATCTGACGTTGACGTTGCGGGCTAATTATTGATTGCTAAGTACGTTACATGCTGAACAAAACCGGGCCGCTTGCGGCCCGGTTTTGTTTTTGGGGGGAATGGAGTTCAGCCCGCGCTTCGGGTCGCCACTCAACCAGCATCGTGCTTGTTGCGCTTTGACTCAATGAGGGCTCGCATATCAGCCATCACCTGATCATGCGGGATATTCGGTCGTGGATCATCGAGCGAAGCTTGCACTTTGGCACGAAACCAAAGGTCGTAACTGGCAGCCTGCTCTTCGGTTTCGAACCCTGAAACAGTGAGGGAAAGTTCGGCACTCATAGTCTAGTCAGCTCCGGTGCTCATTTTTCAGCAGCCTAATGGGTATGCGCCTGGTTGTCCGCCCCTACCAAGCTTGGTGCAGGCCATTCGCTTCAGTACCCGACCTAGTAGAAATCGTAGTAAAGCACCCACTCCCCCGTACTTTTGCTCTTCCAGAACATCAGGCTCCCGCAATCCACCACGTTCAGGTTGATTTTCGTGTCGGAGGAAATCTGGAACACGAATTCAAAATCATCACCGAGGTCCACGCCGGACTGGCAGAACGAGGGGTAGCCGCCAATCTTGTGTTCGTAGGTGTGAGTCACGAGGTCTGAGTAGCTTTCTATCTCGCCCGTCCGCTGAAGGCTGCAAATTTCCTCTTCAAGGTCCGCCGGTGCACCACCGCCATCCCACAGTGGAAAGTCCTCTGCGACCCGTTCGGCCAGCAACGGAAAGGGCTTGAGGTATGAACCTGCTACCGGCAGCTCTTTGCGGACAAGTACATCGTCAAATCCGTATTCCCTGATCAGCCAGTTGTTCCCCATCGGGTCCAGCGCTTCCGGCAAGGGACTGGAAACAAACAAGGTAAGGACGCGAACGCCGTCCAGCGCCGGACTGTTAAACGGCAGGCTGGGGAGGTGGAATTGTGCAAAGGGATGCAGTTCAGCTCCGGCGTCGTTTCTCGGGACGCATTCATCCGGGCGAAACAGGAATACGTTTCCAAGCCAGCTTTCGTCATCCGTATGGGTGGGACGAAATCCGCCGGCGACGAATTTTGTAGCGGGTCTGGCCAAGCGTCTTTTGATTTCCTGGATGTTCATACCGGTACATCACTCCATTGCCAACTGCAGGGAGCCACAACGCTATACGTCGGACGTCCGAGCGCCAACCCTAAAAAGATGTCGGAAATTTCCCCAGAGTTTTCGCGTTTTACATCGGGTGTAGGAAGCCGGTGAATGGCGCGGTAGGCGGTCAGTCAGACCGCGTTATCGTTTATCGCCAGCAAGCCGGCTCCTACAGGCGATCCGGGCGACACGGTTTGCCTGATTCACCGCGGTGGGGCCATCGCCAGCAAGCCGGCTCCTACAGGAATTGCGTAGGTTGTAGGAGCCAGCTTGCTGGCGATGCAGGCGACACGGTTTGTCTGGTTCACCGCGGTGATGCCATCGCCGGCAAGCCGGCTCCTACAGGAATTGCGTAGGTTGTAGGAGCCGGCTTGCTGGCGATGCAGGCGACACGGTTTGTCTGGTTCACCGCGGCGGGGCCATCGCCGGCAAGCCGGCTCCTACAGATCACGCATCAACCCAGGCTTTCAGTGATCTGCGCCGCCAGTTGCTCCAGCATCGCTGGTACTTCCTGGACCATCTCCCCCATCCGTGCGAAGTCGTGGGTCATTCCGGCTTTCACGTCCAGCACTATGGGTTGTCCGGCGGCACGCAATTTTTCGGCCCAGGCCAGGCCTTCATCCAGCAACGGGTCGTATTCGGCCAGCCACAGCACTGTTGGTGTCAGCCCTTGCAGGGTTTCGGCGAACAACGGGGAAAAGCGCCAGTCGCGGCGATCATCAATGCTGCGTTGATACTGCTGATAGAACCATTCCAGCGTGGTCGCTTCCAGCAGGTAGCCTTCGGCGAAACGTGCAAGCGACGGGCGTTTTTCCACGGCGTCGATCACCGGGTACAACAGCACTTGCAGCCGTGGCGCGAGCAGCCAGGCCTGCGGGTCCTGGGCGATAGCAATCGACAAGGAAGCCACCAGGCTGCCGCCGACGCTGTCTCCCGCCAATGCGATACGAGCCGGGTCCAGCCCGAGGGCGCCGGCGCCGGTGGTCGCCAGCCAGCGCGTCACGTCTTCGGCATCCTCGTAGGCGACAGGAAAACGGTGTTCCGGGGCCAGGCGATAATCCGCCGACAGCACCGCAAAACCACCCGTCAGCGCCAGTCGGCGGCACAGGGTGTCATGGGAGTCGAGGCTGCCGACCACGTAACCGCCGCCATGAAAGTACAGCAGCACCGGGCGCTCCTGCGTGCCCAGTGATGGGCGAGCATAGAGGCGAGCATTGAGCAGATGGCCGTCGCGGGCCGGAATGCTGACCGCAGTCACGGTCAGCGCGCCCATCGGTGCGGCGTCGAGCAGCTGCGAGGTTTGTTCGAATTGCTGGCGCGCTTCGGTCGGGTCCAGCTCGTGCATGGGCAGGCTTTTGCCGGTGAGGCGGCCGAACTCGGCCAGCTCTAGAAAACCTTCGATGTCCGGGTGCAGTGCCATGGGCGGTGGTCTCCAAAAAATAAAAAAGCTCGCCCTATAAACGAACCGTGAGGGCCGTTCATTAGGACGAGCTTGTTTTGGCGCGGTAAAACCTTAGTCCTGCGCCACCACCTCGCGACCAAGTGCCGTCACCACGGCGCTCAGGCATTCATCCCGTTGCAGGATATCGAAGTGGCTGGCGGCGACGGTTTGCACTTTGCGCAGCCGTGGTTGCTGACGTTCCAGCGTCGCGCGTTCGGCCGTCGGGTTGCCATCGGCCCACCAGCAGCACAGTTCGGCGTGCGGCAGCGGCAAGGTCTCGACCTGCCGTGACAGCGCCTTCAAGCGCGTGCTGACCATAAACGTCTGCGCCAACTCATCGGCACCCAGCAATGCGTAACCGCTGGCCTGTTCGCCTTCGGTGTCGATCACCGTGCGAATGATCCGTGCGACAGTGTCCTGATCACCCGTGGTTTCGACACTCAATGCCTGGGCAATGGCATCGCTGTCCATGCTCAAGGTCGCACCGAGGAACTCGCGCAGGTCCGCCCGCCACTCATCCACACTGGCGACGGCGTTGGCCTGGGTCGGCACAAAGCTGTCCACCAGGCCGACGAATGCCACACGCTGGCCCTGCTGTTCAAGCAGGTCGCCGACCATCAACGCCAACGCCCCGCCCAACGACCAGCCCAGCAAGTGATACGGGCCTTGCGGTTGCTTGCGGCGGATCGCTTCGACGTAGTCCGCAGCCATTTGCTGCAGCGAAGTGTCGTGCCACTGGCGGTCGAGCAGCATGCGGCATTGCACGCCGTACACCGTGCGTTGGCCTTCCAGTCGACGGGCCAGCGGTTCGTAGTCGAACACCGTGCCGAACCCGGCGTGCAGGCAGAACAGCGCCGGTTGATCGTCCACCGGCTGGTTCAACAGCAGCAGCGGTTCCGGGCTCTGTTTGAGCGGTTGCTCATCGACACCGGACAACCCGGCGATGGTCGGTTTGGCCATCATGTCGCGCAGTTTCAACTGGAAGTCCGGCTCGTTCAGCGCCCGCACCTTCGAGATCACTTTGAGGGTGCGCAGCGAGTCGCCGCCCAACTCGAAGAAGTTGTCGGTGATGCCGACCTTGTCGACGCCCAGCACTTGCTGCCAGATCTCGGCCAGCGCCCATTCCAGCGGCGTACGCGGGGCCACGTACTCGCGGCCCTCGAAGGTCGGGTCGGGCAAGGCCTTGCGGTCGAGCTTGCCGTTCGGTGTCAGCGGGAAACGCGGCAACACCACGACCTGCGTCGGCACCATGTAATCCGGCAGGCTTTCACGCAAGGCCGCCTGGCAACGCAGGCCCAGGCCGTCGTCTTCAACCGCGACCACATAGCCGATCAGTTGCGGCCCCTGCCCGCCGTCACGAACCACCACCAGCGCGTCATTGACCCCGACTTGCTCGCGCAGACGAGCTTCGATTTCACCCAGTTCGATGCGGAAGCCGCGCACTTTGACCTGATGGTCGATGCGCCCCACGTAATCGAACACGCCATCCTCGCGGCGGCGCACCAGGTCACCGGTGCGGTACAGACGGCCGCCGTCGCGGCTGAACGGATCAGCGACAAAACGCTCGGCGGTTTGCCACGGGTGACGGTGGTAGCCACGCGCAACGCCACGACCGCCGATGTACAGTTCGCCGACCATGCCCACCGGCAACGGATTGAGGTCCATGTCCAGCACATGCAGGCTGCGGGTGCCGACGCGGCGGCCAATCGGCGCATACATCGCCTCGCAGTGACCGTCGGCAGCGATTTTCCACAGCAGCGGCGTAACCACGGTTTCCGTCGGGCCGTAACCGTTCACCAGGTATTGCGGTTTGAGCGTGTGCTTGACCCGCTCGAACGTGGCGTCCGGCACCGCATCGCCACCGAAGCAATAGATGCGCACCGGCGGTGGGTTGCCGCCCTGCAACTCGGCGTGTTCGGCCAGTTGCAGCAAGTACGCCGGCGGGAAACAGGCGACGGTGATGCGCTGGCGATGCAACACCGCCAGGGTCTGTTCAGCGGTCCACAACGTGTTGTCGCGCACCACCAGGGTCGAGCCGCTGATCAGCGCGGTGATCCAGCGTTCATGGGCACCGTCGAAGGCGAACGACATGAAATGCAGTTCGCGATTGGCCGGGTCCATTTCGTACAGTTCGGCAATCGCCTGCACGTGCATGCTCAACGGTCCGTGAGCCACGGCGACGCTTTTCGGTTTGCCGGTCGAGCCCGAGGTGTAAATCAGGTAGGCCAGTTGCTCGGCGTGTACGTTGCTTTGCGGCGCCGTCACCTCGACGTCGAGGTTCAAGCGATCCACGGCGACCATCGGCGTGCCCGGATTGAGTTGCGCCGTGTCACGCAAACGCTCCTGGGTCAGCAGCAAACGCATGTCGCTGTCGGCCATCATGTAGCGCAGGCGTTCCTGCGGGTATTGCGGGTCCAGCGGCACGTACGCGGCGCCGCACTTCATCACCGCCAGCAGCGAAACCACCAGTTCCAGCGAGCGCTCCATGAACACACCGATCACGTCTTCGGCCTGCACGCCCTGCTCCAGCAGATGCACCGCGAGTGCGTCGGAACGACGATCCAGCTCGGCATAACTCAGGTGTTCAGCGTCGCGGTCGGCGTAGCTGAGCACCAATGCGGTGTGCTCCGGTTGCAGCCGCGCACGCTCGCGGATCAGCTCGTGCACCGGCCGTTCGTGGTCGTCGGCCAGCGTCGGCAGCTCGCCGTCCAGTTGCCGGCCTTGGTCCAGCGTCAGCAAACCGATCTCGCCCACGGCGCGCCCGGCGTTGTCGCACAGACGCTGCATCAGGCTTTCCATGTGGCTGCGCAGCACTTCGACGGTGGCGAGGTCGAACTGATCGCGCTGGTGCATGTACTCGATGCGCAGGCCTTCATCGAGGCTGACCATCAAGTCCATCGCAAAGCTGGTCAGGCCGAAGTCGTAGACGTCTTCGAAGCGCAGGGAATCGCCGTTCCACTCGCGCAACGTGCGGTCCACCGGCTGGTTTTCGAAAACGATGATGCTGTCGAACAGCGACTGCCCGCCCTGCCCGGCCCAGCGTTGAATGTCGCTGAGCGGGGTTTGCTGGAAGTCGCGGATGTCGAGGTTGTAGGCCTGGATCTCGCGCAGCCAGTCACCGACGCTCGCCTCGGTCGGCACGCTGTTGACCACCGGCAAGGTGTTGATGAACAGCCCGAGCATGTTCTCCGAACCGTTGAGGGTTTCCGGTCGGCCCGACACCGTGGCGCCGAACGTCACCGTGCGCTGGCCGGTGTAACGCTGCAACAGCAGCAGCCACGCGGCTTGCACCAGGGTGTTGAGCGTGACTTGCTGTTGCTGGGCAAACGCCTGCAAACGTGCAGTTTGCTGCGCATTCAGGTGCGTATAGATCGCGTGATAACCCGCTTGCGGCGTCTTCACCGGCAACGCGCGGGCCAGGTGCGTGGCGCCTTCGAGGGCGTTGAGTTTGTCTTTCCAGAACGCTTCGCTGGCCTCGGCGACTTGCTGGCCGAGCCAGTCGATATAGTCGCGATACGCGGCCACCGGTTCCTGCGCGTCGCCACTGTAATGACGCAGCACTTCACCGATCAGGCGCGACACACTCCAGCCGTCCATGAGGATGTGGTGATAGGTCCAGATCAGGCGATAACGGTCCTCTTCCAGACGCACCAGCAGCAGGCGCAGCAACGGCGCACGGTTCAGCGAGAAGCCACGTTCACGTTCATCGCTGGCCAATTGGCGCACACGCTCGACCTGGTTATCCAGACCGCGCCAGTCCAGCTCGGTCAGCAGCGTCGGCGCATTGCGCAACACCACTTGCAGCGGCTCCTTGTCGCCCTCCCACAGGAACGCGGTGCGCAGGATCGCGTGACGCTGCGTGGCATCGGCCCAGGCCTCGCGGAAACGCGGACCGTCAACGCCACGCACGCCCACTTCGATCTGGTTGACGTACAGCCCCGAGTCGCCGTCCTGCACCGAGTGGAACAGCATGCCTTGCTGCATCGGCGACAGTGGATAAACGTCGTCCACCTCGTCTGCCGTCAATGCCAGCGCCTGATATTGCGCTTCGCTCAGCTCGATTTTCAGCGCCGGTGCAGCAACTACCGGCGCGGCTTCCTCGGCGTCCACAGCCTGGGCGACGGTCGCCAGTTCGGCGATGGTCGGGTGACTGAACACGTGCTTCGGCGAAATGCTCAGGCCGGCCTTGCGCGCACGGCTGACCGCCTGGATCGACACGATGGAGTCGCCGCCCAGTTCAAAGAAGTTGTCCTGAATCCCGACCGGCACTTCGAACAGCGCCTGCCAGACCTCTTGCAGCGTCGCCTCCACGGCATTGCGCGGCGCGATGTATTCACGAACCTGCTGATCGGGTTGCGGCAACGCGCGGCGATCCAGTTTGCCGTTCGGCGTCACCGGCAGTTGCTCCAGCAACATCACATGGCTCGGTTGCATGTGCTCGGGCAGCGCGTTGCGCAGGTGCTGTTTGAGCCCGTCGAGCACCAACGACTGGCCGACCACGTAAGCCACCAATTGCTTGGACTTGCCGACATCCAGCGCGATCACCACCGCCTCGCGCACCTGTGGATGTTCCAACAGGCAGGCTTCGATTTCACCCAGTTCGATGCGCAAGCCACGAATCTTCACTTGATGGTCGATGCGGCCGACGTATTCGATCACGCCGTCATCGCGATAACGCGCCAGGTCGCCGGTGCGATACAGCCGCTCTCCCTGTGCGCCGAACGGGCTGGCGACGAAACGCTCAGCCGTCAGGTCCGGACGACGGTGGTAACCCCGCGCCAGACCGATGCCGCCCAAGTACAGCTCACCGACGCAGCCCGCCACTTGCGGTTGCAGGCTGTCGTCGAGGATGAAGGTCACCAGGTTGGCAATCGGGTAGCCGATCGGCACGCTGATCGAGCCGTCATCGACGCACGTCCAGTGGGTCACGTCGATGGCCGCTTCGGTCGGCCCGTACAGGTTGTACAAACCAACGCTGGGCAGCACGCGGAACAGGCTGTTCTGCAAATCCGCCGACAGCGCTTCACCGCTGCACATGATCTGCCGCAGGCTGGCGCAACGCTCAAAGCCCTCGCCCTGAACAAACGCCTGCAACATCGACGGCACGAAATGCAGGGTGCTGACCTGATATTGCTCGATCAAACGCACCAGTTGCGCCGGGTCGCGATGGGCACCCGGTTCGGCCACCGCAAGGCGCGCACCGACCATCAGCGGCCAGAAGAACTCCCACACCGACACGTCAAAACTGAACGGTGTCTTTTGCAGCACGGTGTCGCGACCGTCCAGCGGGTACGCACCCTGCATCCACTCAATGCGGTTGTACAACGCATCGTGACGGTTGGCCGCGCCCTTCGGTTTACCGGTGGAGCCGGAGGTGTAAATCATGTAGGCCAGCGATTGCAGCTCGACCACGCACGGCAGGTTTTCGTCGCTCAAGCCTTCGACCAGCTGAGCGCTGTCGTCCAGGCAGATCGCCGTGGTCCCGGCCGGAATCGGCAATTGCGCCAGCAGATGATGCTGGGTCAACAACACGTGCACGCCGCTGTCCTCGAACATGTGTTCCAGGCGCTCGCGCGGGTAATCCGGGTCCAGCGGCACGTAGGCGCCACCGGCCTTCATGATCGCGAGCAAACCGATCACCAGTTCCAGCGAACGCTCGGCGGCAATCCCCACCAGCACTTCGGCGCCGACCCCTTGGGCGCGCAGGTAGTGCGCCAGTCGGTTGGCCTGCTGGTTGAGTTGGCGATACGTCAGGCTCTGCCCGGCAAACACCAACGCCTGGGCGTCCGGGGTTTTCAGCACCTGGGCTTCGAAGCACAGGTGGACTGGGCGCACGTCGGGCCAGGTCACGGCGGTGTCGTTGAAGCCTTGCACTTGCTGTGCGGTCTGCGCAGCGTCGAGCAGGCTCAGGCGGCCCAAGGCTTGTTGCGGCTCGCGCACCATGGCATCGAGCAACGCCACCAGGCGATTGCTCAGACCGTCGATGGCCTCGGCGGTAAACAGCGCGGTGTCGTAATTGAAACGCAGGTCCAGGCACTCGCCCAGCTCGGCGGCGATGGCCAGCGGGAAACTGGTTTGATCGTGATTGCTGATGCCGGAGAACTTCAGCGCACTCGGATTACCGCCCTCCAGCGCCTCGGCGACCGGGTAGTTTTCGAACACCAGCAGCGTGTCGAACAATGCCTCGCCGGAATGCCCGGCCCAACGCTGCAAATCCGCCAGCGGCGTGTATTCGACATCGCGCAATTTGAGATTGAGCGCCTGCACCTCGTCCACCCATTGGCTGACCGTGCGCTCGGGATGTGGCGTGGCGATCACCGGCAAGGTGTTGATGAACAGGCCGACTTGCTGCTCTATGCCCTGCAACTCGCTTGGACGCCCCGACACCGTGGCGCCGAACGCGACGGTGCGTTGGCCGGTGTAGCGCTGCAACAGCAACAGCCACGCCGCTTGCAGCAAGGTGTTCGGTGTCACGCGGGCCTGACGGGCAAACCCGCTCAGGCGTTCGCTGGCCGCCCGGTCCAGGCTCAGGTGAACGGTGCAATGACCGTCACCCTGCCCTGCGACCGGTCCCGGCATCGCGCCGGCCAAACGGGTCGGCTCGTTGAACGCCTGCAACTGCTCCAGCCAGAACGCTTCGCACGCAGCGCGATCACGCCCGCCCAGCCACGTCATGTAATCGCGATAACGACCGCCGCTCGCCACCGGCATCACACCGGAGTAACGCTGCAACACTTCGCCGAACAGCTGCGAGGTGCTCCAGCCGTCCAGCAGAATGTGGTGGTTGGTGAAAATCAGGTGATGGGTGTCGTTTGCGGTCTGTACCAGGGTCAGGCGCAGCAACGGCGCGGCTGTCAGGTCGAAACCGCGCAGGCGATCGTCTTCGGCCAGACGTTCCAGGGCGTGTGCCTGATCCGCTTCATTGCGCCAATCGAGCACGGTCACCGGCAACGTGGCGTTGGCCAGAATCACTTGCAGCGGCTGCGAGCCATGGCTCTCGCTGAAGAACGCGGCGCGCAACACTTCATGGTTTTCCAGCGTCTGTTGCCAGGCGCTGCGGAACGCATCGACGTCAATGCCCTGCACGTCCACGCGCATTTGCGGGATGTAGGCACCGGCATCCGGGGCGAACAGGCTGTGGAACAACATGCCTTCCTGCATCGGCGACAGCGGGAAGATGTTTTCGATCTCACGCGCCGCCAGCGGCAGTGCATCGAGTTGCGCCTGATCGACGCGGACCAGCGGCACGTCACTCGGTGTCAGGCCACCGGCACCGCTCAGGCAGTGTTCGATCAGCTGTTGCAGTTCGCCAGCGTAGGCCTCGGCCAGGCGCTGCACGGTGTGCTCGGCAAACACGTCGCGGCTGAAGGTCCAGCTCAGGCGCAGTTGCCCGGCGTAGACCTGACCGTTAATGCTCAGGCCACGGTCCAGCGCGGCCGAAGCGCCCTGCTCGGCGCCACCGCTTTCACGGGCCGGGCGCCACGGTGCCTGCTCATCGAAGCTGGCATCGAACTGGCCCATGTAGTTGAAGGTGATTTGCGGTTGCGGCAGATCCTCAAGACCGGCCTGCGCCAGATACCGCAGGATGCCGAAACCGATGCCTTTGTCCGGCACGGCGCGCAGCTGTTCCTTGACCGCCTTGATGCTCCCGGCCAAATCGCTGGCCGGGGTCAACTTGACCGGGAAAATCGAGGTAAACCAGCCCACGGTGCGAGTCAGGTCGATGTCGTCGAACAGGTCTTCACGACCATGCCCCTCCAGTTTGACCAGGGTCGAAGGCTGGCCGGTCCAGTCCCCCAGCACCCGCGCCAACGCCGTCAGCAACAGGTCGTTGACCTGCGTGCGGTACGCCGCTGGCGCGTCTTGCAGCAGTTGGCGGGTGAATGTGCTGTCGAGCACGGTTTCCACGCTCACGGCGTGTTGGCTGGCGAGGCTGCCTTGGGGGTTATCGGCGGGCAGATCCACTACCACGTCGTGGTATTGGCGCTGCCAGTAGCCCGTTTGGCTCGCCAGTTCGGGACTTTGCGCATGGGTTTGCAAACGCGCCGCCCACGCTTGATAGGCGCTGGATTTGGCCGGCAGACGCAGGGGTTGAGCCTGACGCGCCTGGTCGTAGGCCGTTTGCAAATCTTCGAGCAACAGACGCCAGGACACACCGTCCACCGCCAAATGATGCACCACCAGCAGCAAGCGCTGACCGGCCGCGCCCATGTCCACCAGCAAGGCACGCAACAATGGGCCGTCATGCAAATTCAGGCTGGCCTGTGCGGCGTTGCAGTGCTCAAGCAATTCGTCGGCGTTCGCAGCCTGACGCTGCCACAACAATTCGGCGCTGCTCCAGTGCTCGGCCTGAGCCTGTTGCCACACGCCATTCACCTGATGCAAACGCAGGCGCAGCGCGTCGTGATGGTCCAGCAGCGCGGCCAATGCCTGTTGCAGGCACGCGCTGTCGAGCGGCTCGCGAAGTTCCAGCAGCACCGATTGGTTCCAGTGGTCCCGGGCCTCGATGGACTGCTCGAAAAACCAGTGCTGGATCGGTGTCAGCAGCACATCACCGCGCACCGGTCCCTGATCGATGACCAGACCGGCGCTGCGCTGTGCGACCTTCGCCAGACTCTGCACGGTCTGGTGTTGAAACAGGTCACGCGGGGTGATGCGAATGCCGGCCTGACGCGCACGGCTGACCACCTGAATCGAGATGATCGAATCGCCGCCCAGTTCGAAGAAGTTGTCGTCGATCCCCACGCGCTCAAGCTTGAGCACGTCTTGCCAGATCGCCGCCAACTCGGCTTGCAGGTCGTCCACCGGTGCCGTGTAAACCTGTTGCGCCAGGGCAGCATCAGGCTTGGGCAACGCGTTGCGGTCGAGCTTGCCGTTGCTGGTCAGCGGCCACTGATCAAGCTTGAGCAAATGCGCCGGCACCATGTAATCCGGCAGACCGGCCTGCAAATGTTCACGCAGCGCCTGACGCAAATCGGCGACGTCCCGGGTGACGGTGAACCAGGCGACCAATTGCTGACTGCCATTGATCTCGGGCGCCAACACCAGCGCCTGTTCAATGGCCGGGTGACTTTGCAGGCGGTCCTGGATTTCCCCCAGTTCAATGCGGAAGCCACGAATCTTCACTTGATGGTCGATGCGTCCGGCGTACTCGATGCTGCCATCGGCGCAATAGCGCGCCAGATCGCCGGTGCGATACAGGCGTGCACCCGCCTCGGCGGCGAACAGGTCCGGGACAAACCGCGTGGCGGTCAGATCGGCGCGCTGGTGATAACCCCGCGCCAGGCCGGCGCCGCCGACGTACAGCTCGCCGACGCAGCCCTTGGCCACCGGGTTCAGGCGCGGATCGAGCACGTACCAGCGCAGGTCGGCAATCGGCTCGCCCAACGGCGAACTGTTGGCGCCGTCGAGGTCGGCGCGGGACAACGGCCGGTAGGTCACGTGCACCGTGGTTTCGGTGATGCCGTACATGTTGATCAGCAACGGCTGTTGGTCGTCGAACGCGTCGTACCACGGACGCAGGCTCGCGACGTCCAGCGCCTCGCCGCCGAACACCACATAACGCAGGGCCATGCCCTGGGCATTGGCGCAGGCAAACGGCATCAACTGACGGAACGCCGACGGGGTCTGGTTGAGCACCGTGACCTGTTCATCGCACAGCAGGCGAGCGAACTCTTCCGGGGAACGGCTGATGGCGTGCGGCACCACCACCAGCTTGCCGCCGTAGAACAACGCACCAAAGATTTCCCATACCGAGAAGTCGAAGGCGTAGGAATGGAACAGGCTCCAGACATCGTCCGCGTTGAAACCGAACCAGTGTTCGGTGGCGCTGAACAGGCGGGTCAAGTTGCTGTGCGGCAACAAGGTGCCTTTGGGTTTGCCGGTGGAGCCGGAGGTGTAGATGACGTACGCGAGGTTTTCCGGGCAGGTCAGGTTCGGGAGGTTCTCGACGGACGCCTCATTCAGCCAGTCACTGGCGTGATCCAGGCAAATCACTTCGATGCCTTCGGACAACGGCAAACGCGGCAGCAGCGCGGAATCGGTCAGCAGCAAGCGCGTGCCGCTGTCGGCCAGCATGTAGGCCAGACGATCCTGCGGGTATTCCGGGTCCAGCGGCACGTACGCGCCGCCGGCCTTGAGGATCGCCAGCACGCTGACGATCATTTCCAGCGACCGCTCCAGCGCGATCCCCACCAACACATCCGGCCCGACACCGCGCTCGCGCAGACGCTGGGCGATGCGGTTGGCCTGTTGGTTCAGTTGCGCGTAGCTGAGGGTCGCGCCGTCGCAGGTCACCGCGATGTTGTGCGGGTGCGCGGCGGCCTGGGCTTCGATCAGTTGATGCGCGCACAGCGTGTTCGTGGCCTGCGAAGCGGCGCTGCGGTTCCAGTCCAGCAACGTGGCGTGCTGCTCGGTTGCGGCGAGCATGTTCAGGTCGGCCAAGGCGACCGAGCCGTCGGCACAGATCGCCTGCAACAAGTTCAGCCAATGCTGACCGAGACGCTCGATGGTCGAAGCGTCGAACAATTCGGTGGCGTACACGAACGAGGCGTGGATGCCGTCGTCGCTCTCCACGGTGTCGAGCATCAGCTCGAACTTGGTGGTCTTTTCATCCCAGATCAGCGGCTCGACGCTCAGGCCCGGCAAGTCCCAGCGCTGTTCGCCGCCGGCATCACGCTGGTGGTTGAACATCACCTGGAACAATGGCGTGTGGCTCAGGCTGCGCTCGACATCGAGCCCATCGACCAACTGTTCAAAAGGCAAGTCCTGATGCGCCTGCGCGCCCAATGCCGCCGTCTTGACCTCGGCCAGCAACTGCAAAAATGGCTGGTCGGCATGGGGCTGGGTACGCAGCACCTGGGTGTTGACGAAAAAGCCCAGCAGGTTTTCCACGTCTTGGCGGGTACGGTTGGCAATCGGCACGCCGACGCGAATGTCCCGTTCGCCGCTGTAGCGATGCAACAGGGTTTGCAACGACGCCATCAACACCATGAACAGCGTGCAGCCTTCGCGACGGGCGAGATCTTTCAGAGCCGACGCCAGGGCCGCCGGCACATTCAGCTCGACGCTGGCGCCCTGCTGGTTCGGGATCGCCGGGCGACGACGGTCGGCCGGCAGGTTCAACGGTGGGTGCTCGCGGCCCAATTGTTCACGCCAGTAAGCAAGCTGACGCTCGGCTTCGCCGGCTTCCAGCCACAGGCGCTGCCAACGGGCGAAATCGGCGTACTGAATGCTCAGCTCCGGTAGCTGCGGCGCTTGCCCGGCACTGAGTTGCGCGTAGAGCCGGGTGAATTCCTGCAACAGGATCGGCAGCGAACCGCCGTCGGTGACGATGTGATGGAACGTCAGCACCAGCACATGCTGCTGCGCGTCGAGGCGGATCAACCGGCAGCGCATCAATGGGCCGTTCAGCAAGTCGAACGGCTGCTCGGCGTTGAGGCCGATCTGGCGATGCAGTTCGGCCTCGTCGGCGGAGTTTGCCTCGACCAGCGGCGCGCCCATCTGCGGGTGGATTTTTTGCAGCACCTGCTGCTCATCGAACACGAAGGTGGTGCGCAGCACTTCATGACGCTGCACCAGCGCAGCGAGGGTTTGCGCCAGCGCGGCGCGGTTGAGTTCACCGCTCAGGCGAAAGGCACCGGTCAGGTTGTACGCGGTCGCTTGCGGCTGCATCTGCCACAAAAACCACAAGCGCTGCTGCGCGTACGACGCCGGCAGCGTGTCGACCGCCGGGTCCCTTGGCGGGATCGGCAGCAGCTCAAGGGTCAGGCCTTGCGCGTGCATCTTTTCTTGCAAGGCACGGCGCGCGTCCAGGCTCAAGCCGCAGAAACGCTGGGCCAGGGTCATCATTCTGTCCGGTGCAACACTCATCGCGTGTGTTCCTCATCCACTTCGTCGAACAACGCTTCCAGCGCGTCTACATCGTTTTCTTTGTGTTCACTGTGCTGACGGAACTGCTCGATTTCCGCCGCCAGGCGTTCCAGGGTGTCGCCCTCGAAGAACAGCTTCAGCGGGATCGCCAGGTTCAGTTCTTCCTGAATCCGCGCACGAATCCGCGTTGCCAACAGCGAGTGGCCGCCGAGCTCGAAGAAGCTGTCGTGCACGCCGACCCGCTCCACGTGCAGCGCTTCGGCCCAGATCGCCGCCAGGACTTTTTCCAGGTCGGTGCGCGGGGCGACGAAGGCACTGCGGCGCACGTCGAGGTCGAGCAAGGCCTGGCGGTTGAGTTTGCCGTTGGGCATCAGCGGGAAACGTTCCAGCACCTGCAAGCGCGCAGGTTGCATGTGCTCCGGCAACGCTTCGCTGAGGTGGCTGCGCAATTCGTTGAGGCGGATGTCGGCGGTGTCGGCCGGGGAAATCACGAAGCCCAACAGTTGCGGACCCGTCGGCGTTTCACGGGCGATGACGGCGGCGTCTTCGATGCCGGGGGCGCTGCGCATGGCGGATTCGATCTCGCCCAGTTCGATGCGGAAACCACGGATTTTCACTTGATGATCGACCCGACCGAGGTACTCCAGCACACCATCGGCGCGGTAGCGTGCGAGATCGCCGGTGCGGTACAGGCGTTGACCGGCCTGCTTCGCAAACAGATCGGGAACAAAACGTTCGGCGGTCAGCGGGGCACGCTTGAGATAGCCACGGGCAATGCCGGCGCCGCCGACATACAGCTCACCTTCGACGCCCACGGCCACCGGCATCAGGTCCGGGCCCAGCACGTGAATGCGCATCCCCGGAATCGGCTGGCCAATCGGGATGGTGTCGTCATCCTGACCGAGCGGCAGTTCCCACGCCGAGCACCAGACTGTGCCTTCGGTCGGGCCGTATTCGTTGACCAGTGCCACTTGCGGCAAGGCCTCGCGATGGCGTGCGACCAAGGCGTTGCTGCACGCTTCGCCGGCCACGATCACGCACGCCAGGGCATGGCTGTCGAGGTGCTCCAGAATCTGTGCGTGGTAAGACGGCAAGGTCAGGTAGTGGGAAACCTCCTCACGCTGGATCAGCGCCGCCAGCAGCGCCGGGTCCTTGTAGCTGTCTTCGTCCGGCAGGCACAGGGTCGCGCCCTGCCCCAACGCCCAGAAAACCCCGGCCACCGAGCTGTCGAAGGAGAACGACGAGAGCATCAGGAACGCGCGTAACGGCTGACGATAGAACGCGCTGCGTGCGAGGGTCGAGGCCACCGCGTTGGCGTGACTGATCATCACACCCTTGGGCTTGCCCGTGGAGCCGGAGGTGTAAATCACGTACGCGAGATTGGCGCTGTCGCCCAGGGTTGCCGGCTGTTCTTGTGAGGCGGACCAGACTTCGGCCTGCGCCATCAGCGAAATCACCCGCTCGCCGTGCAACGCTTCCGGCAGCGGCTGACAGGCCAACACCTGACGTGCAGCGGCGTCTTGCAACATGAACGCCAGACGCTCGATCGGGTAGTTCGGATCGAGCGGCAGGTAAGCGGCGCCGGCCTTGAGTGTGCCCAGCAGCGCAATAACAATTTCCAGCGAACGCTGACCGTAAACCGCGACGATTTCATCCGGCGCCACGCCTTGCGCGCGCAGGGTATTGGCGACTTGGTTGGAGCGTGCATCCAGTTCGGCGTAGCTCAGGCTTTGGCCATTGACGCTGACGGCGATGCGCTGCGGATGCAGGCGTGCCTGTTCGGTGAACAGGTCTTGCAGGTAACGATGAGGCAGTACTTGCTCGGCGGCCAGCGGGTTGAAGTCTTCGATCAAGCGGGTCAGTTGCACCGCGTTGACCTGAGTGGCCTGGCCCAGGGTCAGCTCTTGCGAGGTCAGCAACTGGCGGCTGAATTCGACAAACTGTTCCAGCCACGCTGCCAGCATCGACTCGGGCACCGCGCCGGCCAGGCACGACAGCTGCAACTGTTCGCCTTGAATCCGCAGGCGCAGGACTTCCGGGTTGGCATCGTCCACTTCGATGTTCACGTCGGCATCGGCCTGATACACCAGGCCATAACGCAGCGGCGTCGCGACTTCGGCGCTCAGTTCAAACTCGTTGAGGCAGTCGAGCCAGGACAGCGATTGCTCGACGTTGCCAGCAAACGAGGCCAGCGCTTGCGCCAGGGTTTCGTGGCTGCGGTGATCAAACGCTACTGGCAAACGGCGGGCGAAACGCCCAAGGGTCGCTTCGGTCTGCTCGTTGCGCCCGGCCACTTCCCAGCCCATCAGCAACTTTTCCTGATTGCCGATGCGTGCCACAAATGCGCTCCACAACAGCAACGCCACGCGCTGCGCTTCGACGCCCTGAGCGGCGGCCAGCCGTTGCACATCAGCCAGCCATGCCCCGTCGTCGAGCGTCGCCTGATGGCGAGCCAGCGTCACTTCAACGGCCTTTTCAAAAGGCAGACGATGGGCCAGTGCGAACTGCTGTTGCAGGTTGCGCCAGAACGCAGCGCCTTGATGGCCGATGTCTTCTTCGCGCAGTTCTTCCTGCCATGCGGTGTAATCCAGGTACTGCAAGTCTTCCTGATTGTCGGCCAGTGTTTCGCCGCGCAACAGGCTCGCCAGCTCCGCCGACAGCACCCGCAGCGACGCTGCATCGAGGCTGCTGGCCAGCGCCAGCAAGGTGACGAAACGCTGACCGTCCGTGGTTTCCACTGACGCCACCACCAGCACCCGATCCGACGCCTTAGCCAGGGTTTCGCGGCTGCGACTCAGCGCTTCATCCAGGGAAGACACGCGCCCCAACAACGCGACCGGCAACTCATCGCACAAGCTCTGTACCGGCCATTTCATCCCCGGCAAACGGCGATAGACCGTGCGCAGGGTTTCATGGCGCAGGCCCAGTTCATCCAGTGCCGCGCGCAATGCCTGCGCCTCCACAGCCTGGGCGACCGGCACGGTCAGGGCGGCGAACAGCGGCTGTCCACCCAGTTCCTGAGCGCGCAAATAAAAGGCCTGCTGAGCCGAAGTCTGGAAAACGTCTGCCGAAGGTTCGAGGGCGGTGGTGTTCATGTCGAGGGTCCTTATTCCTGATCCAGGTCGGCGCTTTTCTGCGCGATGGCCATGGCCGTGAGGATTTTTCTGTAGCCAGTGAATTCGTTGCGCGCATGCACGCTGAGGATGTTGTCCAGCAGGACCACGTCGCCCTTCTCCCAGGCGAACTCGACCATCACGTCGCGATAGATGCCTTGCAGGTGGCGGATCACGTCGTCGGGGATGGCCGAGCCGTCGCCGAAGAAGGTGTTTTGCGGCAGGTCCAGCGGGCCGAATTCACGCAGCAGGTTGTCGCGGATGCTGTCCGGCAGGGTCAGCGCGTTGAAGAAGGTGCCGTGGTTGAACCAGATGCGCTCGCCCGTCAGCGGATGGCGCACGATGGCCGGGCCGTTTTGCCGGGTGCGCAGGCGATTGCCCGATTTCCACTCGGCCTGAATGCCGATCTTCGCGCAGTAGGCTTCGACTTCGCCGCGCTCCTCGCTCTGGAACACGGTCTGCCATGGCAGCCCCATGCCGTCGCCGTAGTTGCGCACGTACATGATGCGTTTACGCTGAAACTCTTCGCGCACGGCCGGGTCGATCCGCGCGAGGATTTCGCGGGTGTCGCCGAACGGTGTTTCGCCGCCGGTGGTCGAGGGTGTGTCGCAGTAGAAGTACAAGTGACGCGGGAACACCGGCGAATAGGAATGCTCGTTGTGCGGGAAGATTTTCTCCGCCGCCGGGTAATCGGTGGAGCTGTAGATCTTGAACTGACCGGTGATCTGGGTCCGTGGCGAGGCGCGGAACAGGTACTCCAGGGCACCGTCGGAAATCGCCGCCACGCAGCGGTTGAATTCGGCGATGTCGGCCACCTGGAAGCCACGGAACAGAATCACCGCGTGATCAAGCAGCTTGCTTTCGATCAGGGCGCGATTCTCCGTCGCCCATTCCACCAGGCTCACACCAGGCACTGCCGGGCGGCACACCAGCGGCATGCTGGCACCGTCGAACATCGGCGCAAAACTCACCAGCCGGGTCGGGTCGGTGGACAGGCTCTTGCGCGCACCGCGGCCGATTTTGGGAATGGACTTGGTGGTTGAAACAGTCATAAACCCCTCCAGAAAATGATGACGGCGGCGCCCGGTTGGCGCCGCCGCAATGAATCAGTCCGCCGCGCCTTGCGTTGCCGGCGTGCCGCGACGACGCTTGATCGCCATGGGCCCGCCCAACAACGCCTTGCGCTGCTCGTTCAATCGCGCATCGGCACGGCGCTGCACCTCGGTGGCCAGTTCCAGCAGATCGCTGACCGTCAGCTCGTCGGCGCGCAACAACGCTTGCAGTACCGCCTCGATTTGTTCGAACAGGCTTTGCAGCGTGCTCGGCAAGTACTGCCCGGCGGGTGTTTCGAAACTCAGGTGAATGTGTTCGGCCTCGTTGTAGAACGCAGCGACCATGCCGATCTCGGCGGCTTGCCGGCCCGACGGGAAGTCCTTGACCAACAAGCCGTCCATGGAGGGCAAGCGACCGACGCCTTCCTGATAGATCAACTTGATGTCGAACAACGGCGAACGCCCGGCCCGACGCGGCAAGCGCAACGCTTCCACCAATCGCTCGAACGGCAGGTCCTGATGGTCCGAAGCCTCCAGAACCGCACGGCGACAGGCTTGCAAAAGTTGCCCGGCAGCCTGGTCGGCATCGACCTCCACTTGCAGCACTAATTGGTTAACGAAGAAGCCGACCATTTGTTCAAGCTCAACTTGATTTCGGTTGGCGATATCGGTGCCGATGCGCACGCGGCTGACCTCGGTGCGCTGGCGCAACACCAGGGTGAAGCCGGCCAATAGCACCATGAACAGCGACAATCCACGCTGTTGGGCGAAGTCGCGCAACTGCTGACTCAAGGTCGAATTCAAGGTGAAATGTTGGCTGGCGCCCTCCTGCGCCTGACGCTGATCGCCGTCGCCCGGCAGCTCCAGCACGGCTTGCGGCTGACTGAGGCGCGCCTGCCAGTAATCGAGCTGACGTTGCAGCTCGCCGTCCTGCTCCAGCCACTGACGCTGCCATTTGGCGAAGTCGGCGTATTGCACGACCTGCTCCGGCAACTGCGCGACGCCGCCCCGGTTGAGGGTCGGGTACAGCGTGACGAATTCATTGATCAGAATCCGGAACGACCAGTCATCTGCCGCGATGTGGTGCACCGTCAGCAGCAGCACATGCTCCTGATCCGCAACCTGCAACACCCGCACCCGCAGCAACGGCCCGTTGCGCAGATCGAACGGCCGGGCGACTTCTTCACGGGCCCGTTGCTCGGCTTCGACGTCCGGGGCCGGCAAATGCCGTAGATCGCTGATGGCGAAATCCAGCGGCAGTTCGGCGTGTACCCGCTGCCAGGCCTGGCCGTCTTCCTCATAGAACGTGGTGCGCAACACGGCGTGGCGTTGCACCAGGGTTTCGAAGGTTTGCTGCAACGCCGACAGGTTCAACGCGCCGCGCAACCGCAGGGCGCCGGGCATGTTGTACATCGAACTGTCGGGTTCGAGGTTCCACAGGAACCACAACCGCTGCTGGGCGAAGGACAACGGCTGGCGTTCGCCGGAGTGGTCCGCCACCAGCGCCGGGCGTTCGCAGACATTGGCGGCGTGCCGCAGGCCTTGCACCTGCGCCGCGAAATCCTGCAGGCGCGGGTGCTCGAACAGGCTGCGCAAACTCACCGACAGGCCCAGGCGCTGACGAATCTGCGAGACGATCTGCGTGGCCAGCAACGAATGGCCGCCCAATTCGAAGAAGCTGTTTTCGCGATCGACACGGGCAACTTGCAATACCTGCTGCCAGATCTGCGCCAGCTCGATTTCCAGCTCACCTTGCGGTGCGGTGCCGGCCACGGCTTCCCAGACTTCGGGTGCGGGCAGCGCCGCGCGGTCGAGTTTGCCGTTGCGGTTGAGCGGCAATGCGCTCATCACCACCAGTTGCGCCGGGAGCATGTAGTCCGGCAGACGCTCACCCAAAACCTGGCGCACGGTTTCGGTGAGTTGACGGGAATCGGCGTTCGGCAACACCGGCACCACATAACCGATCAGTTGCTTGCCACCGACGCCTTCGTGCACCAGCACTGCGGCTTCGCTGATCATCGGCAAGCCTTGCAGGTGCGCTTCCAGTTCACCGAGTTCAACGCGGAAACCGCGAATTTTCACCTGATGGTCGATGCGCCCCAGGTATTCCAGCGCGCCGTCTTCGCGATACCGCGCCAGGTCACCGCTACGGTACAAACGTGCGCCCGGCGTGGTGGAAAACGGATCGGCGATAAAGCGTTCGGCACTCAAACCCGGACGCTGGTGATAGTGCTGGGCAATGCCGGCATCACCGCCGATGCACAACTCGCCCACGCAACCGGTTGGCAACAGATGGCCCTCGGTGTCCAGCACGTACAACGCCCGACCGGGCAAGGCGCGACCAATCGGCACGCCGATCAGGTTTTGCGTGTCGGCCAAGGTGCACAGGTGCGTACTGGAAACCACCGTGGCTTCGGTCGGCCCGTAAGTGTTGAGCAGGCGTACGTCGCCGAGACCGGCGGCATGCCAGAGCTTCAAGCCCTCCAGCGACATGGCTTCGCCACCGACGTGAACCTGCCGCAACCGACCTTTGTCGCGCTGAGGCTGCGCGGCCCATTCCTGGGCCAGCAAATACCAGTAGGCCGCTGGCAAGTCCGCCAGGGTCACGCCCTGTTCGATGATCTGTCGGTACAAGGTGTCGGTGTCCCACAGCTCATCGCCGCGCAACACCAGCGCCGCGCCCACGCACAGTGGCGGGTAGCACTGCTCGACAAAGCCGTCGAAGCTGAACGTGGCGAATTGCAGCACGCGGTCGTCGGCGCTGAGTTGCGAATAGTCCGCCGCAATCACGCAAAACTCGCGCAGCGCGGCATGGGCCAGGCACACGCCTTTCGGCCGCCCGGTGGAACCGGAGGTGTAAATCAGGTACGCGAGGTCTTCGGCACAGGCGAGGTTGACCGGGTTGGCCGTGGAATAGCCGGCCAGCGACGCCGTCGTCAGCGCCAGGCGCGGCAAGCCTTCGGGTAGCGCGACATCGGTCAGCAGCTCCGGTTGCGCCAGCAGCAGGTCCATGCCGCTGTCTTCGATCATGTAGGCCAGGCGTTCGGCCGGGTAGTCCGGGTCCAGCGGCACGTAACCGGCGCCGGACTTGAGGATGGCCATGAGGCTGACGATCATCTGTGCATTGCGCCGCACCGACAGGCCGACCCGCTGCCCCGGCGCCACACCGTGCTCGCGCAGGCGATGGGCGAGCTGGTTGGCCTGGGCGTTGAGCTGTGCATAAGTCAGTCGCTCGCCGCCGACAATCACGGCCCATGCATCGGGCGTGCGGGCCGCTTGCTGCTCGAAACGCTGATGCGCCAACAGCGGACTGTCCAGCAGCGGCGCGGCGGGACGCGAGCCCAGCAATACCTGCGCTGTTTGCTTCGCGTCCAACAGACTGACGGCGCCCAGCACCTGCTGCGGCTGCGCAACGAATTGCTCCAGCACATGCAGCAGGTTCGCACTCAAACGCTCGATCTGCGCGGCGCTGAACAAGGCCCGGTCGAAACTGAATTCCAGACGCAGGCTGGCGCCGACTTCGATGCCGAGGGTCAGCGGGTAGCTGGTGATTTCGTGATTGCGCAATGCGCCGAAGGTCAGTCCCGCCGGTGCCCCCTGCTTCAGCGCTTCGGCCACCGGGAAGTTTTCGAACACCAGCAAACTGTCGAACAGCGCGTTGCCCTGCTGCCCGGCCCAGCCCTGAATGTCGTAGAGCGGCACATGCTCGAACTCGCGCAGGCTCAGGTTCAGCGCTTGCAGTTCATTGAGCCATTGGCTGACCGGTTGTGGGGACGACGGCGCGGCGATGATCGGCAAGGTGTTGATGAACAGACCCAACTGTTGCTCGATACCCGGCAACGGTGCGGATCGCCCGGCAATCGTCGCGCCGAAGGCCACGCACGATTGGCCGGTGTAGCGCTGCAACAGCAGGCCCCATGCGCCCTGCAACAAGGTGTTGAGGGTGATTTTCTGCTGCCGGGCAAACTCAGCCAGACGCTGCATCGCGACGCTTTCGAGCGTCAGGTGATGCTCGCCCATGCCGCGCCCTTCGACCGGCGTCGGCAAGGCTTGCGCCAGCAAGGTTGGGGTTTCGAGCGCGGCCAGCGCCTGTTTCCAGAACTGTTCGCCCGCCGCCGGTGGCTGCTGCTGAATCCAGCCGAGGTAGTCGCGGTATTGCCCCAAAGGCTTGGCCAGTGTTTGCCCGGCGTAATGCTGAATCACCTCGCCGAGCAACTGCGCGTTGCTCCAGCCGTCCATGAGGATGTGATGACTGGTGTAGATCAGGTGCCAGGCGTCGCTGCTCTGGCGCACCAGCATCAGGCGGAACAGCGGCGCGGCACTGAGTTCGAAACCACGGCTGCGCTCTTCGGCGGCCAGTGCATCGAGGTCGATATCGGCCGCTTCGATCACTTGCAATTGCAGGTCGATCTGGCGATGAATCACCTGATGCGCAGCTTCCAGGCCCAACCAGTGGAAGCTGCTGCGCAGAATGTCGTGACGGTTGATCGCCGCCTGCCACGCCCGACCGAAGGCCGCCAGTTCCAGCCCCTGAATCTCCAGGCGCAGTTGGTTGATGTAGGCCTCGGCCTGCGGCTCATACAAGGTGTGGAACAGCATGCCCTGCTGCATCGGCGTCAACGGATAAATGTCTTCGATGGCCGGGGCGGCGACGGGCAAGGCGTCCAGCTGCGCCTGATTGATCCGTGCCAACGGGAAGTCTGACGGCGTGACCTGCCCCGCTGGCGTGGCGCAGCAGTGTTCGATCAGCGCAGTGAGTTCTTCGGTGTAGGCGTCGGCCAGTTTTTGAACGGTGCCGTCGGCGAACATGTCGCGACTGAAACCCCATTGCAGCGAGAGCTGACCGCCATAGACCTGGCTTTCCAGCGTCAGCCAGTTGGCCAACGGCGCATCATCACCCTGGGCCTGACCGCCGCTTTCCAGCGCCGGCACGAACAGCGCGTCTTCATCGAACTGGCGGTCGAACTGGCCGAGGTAGTTGAAGGTAATGCGCGGTGCCGGCAATCCTTGCAACGCTTCACGCTGGGCCGGTTCGCCGAGGTAACGCAGCAGGCCATACCCCAGGCCTTTGTCGGGGATGGCGCGCAGTTGCTCCTTGATCGCCTTGATCGTGTTCGCCGTTTGCGCACTAGGTTGCAGGCGTACCGGGAACAGGCTGGTGAACCAGCCCACGGTGCGCGTCAGGTCGAGGTCGTCGAACAGGTCTTCACGGCCATGGCCTTCGAGCTGGATCAGCGTCGAGTTGTGCCCGGTCCAACGGCAAATCACCCGCGCCAGGGCGGTCAGCAGCAGGTCGTTGACCTGAGTGCGATAGGCCGCCGGCGCCGTTTGCAACAACTGCCGCGTCAACCCGGCGTCGAGCTTCGATTCGATTTTGTGGCCGTGGCGATGCTGCAGGCTGCCCAGCGGATTTTCACACGGCAGGTCGCGGGCATCGGCGTGTTGTGCCTGCCAGTAAGGCAGTTGTTGATCCAGCGTGTGGGCATGCGCTTGCAGGTGTTTGGCCCAGTGTTGATAAGCGCTGGTTTTGTCCGGCAACGTTGCGGCGCTGCCATCCGCCAATTGCGCGTAGGCCTGCTGCAGGTCTTCGAGCAGCACCCGCCAGGACACACCGTCCACCGCCAAATGGTGGACCGCCAGCAGCAGGCGTTGCGTGCCATCGTCGAGACTGACCAGCAGCGCGCGCAGCAACGACCCTTCGGCCAGATCGAGGCTGCGTTGCGCTTCGTCGCACAGGGCCGTCAACGCCTCGGTCGACGCCGCGTGCCGCTGCCACAACCCGGCCGTTTCGACCTGTGGTCCATGAGACTGCTGCCAGCCATCGACACTCGCGGTAAACCGCAGGCGCAAGGCATCGTGATGGTTAATCAGCGCAACCAGAGCGGCTTCCAGCGCATTAGGGTCCAACGCCTCACGCGGCGTCAGCAGCAAAGACTGGTTCCAGTGGTGCGGTTGCGCGACGACTTGTTCGAAGAAGTAGTGTTGCGCCGGGGTCAGCTGCACTTCGCCGCTGACCGGCCCTTGGTCGATGGCACTGCGGTTGTCGAACGCCGCCACCAGCGCCAGGCTGCGCACGGTCTGGTACTGAAACAGGTCGCGCGGGCTGAGACGGATACCGGCCTGACGGGCGCGACTGACCACTTGAATGGAGATGATCGAGTCACCGCCCAGCTCGAAGAAGTTGTCTTCAAGGCCCACTCGTTCCAGGCCCAACACGTCCTGCCAGATCTGCGCCAATGCCATCTGCATCGCATCTTGCGGCGCGACGAACGCCTGTTGCGGCGCCGCGTCCGGTTGCGGCAGGGCCTTGCGGTCCAGTTTGCCGTTGGCGGTCACCGGCAAGGCATCCAGTGGCATCAGGTAGGTGGGCACCATGTATTCCGGCAGGCTATTGAGCAGCCAGCCCTTGAGGGTTTCCGGCCACTGCGCCTCGGCGTTTTCCAGCACCAGGTACGCCACCAGATGTTTGCCGCCCTGCACCAGGACCACCGCCTCGCGCACCAGCGGATGCTGCATCAGACGGGTTTCGATTTCCCCCAGTTCGATACGCAGGCCGCGCAGTTTCACTTGATGGTCGAGGCGGCCGAGGTACTCGATCACCCCGTCGGCACGCTGGCGCACGCGGTCGCCGGTGCGGTACAAGCGTGCGCCGTCATGGAACGGGCACGGCACAAACCGCTCGGCCGTCAGCCCCGGACGCCGGTGATAACTGCGCGCCAGGCCGGCGCCGCCCAGGTACAACTCCCCCGCCACGCCTGCCGGCACCGGCAGCAACTGCGCGTCCAGAACGTGGGTGCGCAGGTTGGCAATCGGCCGGCCGATGGGCACGCTGTCGGCGCCCTCGTCAACGCACGTCCAGTGGGTCACGTCGATGGCCGCTTCGGTCGGCCCGTACAGATTGAACAACCCGGCGCCCGGCAATCTGGCGAACACTTGAAGTTGGGCATCCAGCGGCAGGGCTTCACCGCTGCACGCGATGCGTTTGAGGCTGGTGCAGGCTTCAACGCCCGGCTCGTGGATAAACGCCTGAAGCATCGACGGCACGAAGTGCAAGGTGCTGATGCCGAACTCGCCGATGAGGCGGATCAACCGCGCCGGCTCGCGATGCGCGCCCGGCGGCGCCACCACCAGACGAGCACCGGTCATCAACGGCCAGAAGAACTCCCAGACCGAGACGTCGAAACTGAACGGGGTTTTCTGCAACACCGAGTCGCTGCCGTCCAACCCGTACGCCTGTTGCATCCAGCACAAACGATTGACCAGCGCCGCATGGCTGTTGCCGGCGCCCTTGGGTTTGCCGGTGGAACCGGAGGTGTAAATCACATACGCCAGGTTCAGCGGATTTACCGACACCTGCGGGCAATTTTCGCTGTAACCGTCCAGCCAGTCCTCGTCCTGATCCAGTGCGATGACCTTGATGCCCTCGGTCGGCAGCGTGTCAACCAAGGAGCTTTGGGTCAGCAACACGCCAATCGCACTGTCTTCGATCATGTAGGCCAGGCGTTCCGCCGGGTATTCCGGATCGAGCGGCACGTAAGCACCGCCGGCCTTGAGAATCGCCAACAGGCCAATGACCATTTCCAGCGAACGCTCAACGGCAATCCCCACCAGCACATCGGGACCGACACCCTGCTCGCGCAGGTAATGCGCCAATTGCCTGGTGCGCGCATCGAGCTGTGCATAAGTCAGCTGACGGTCGCCAAACACCAGCGCCGGCGCCTCGGGTGTGCGCAAGGCCTGGGCGTGGATCAGTTCATGAATGCATTGCTCGACGGGATAGGTTTCGGCGGTGCGGTTCCAGTCATGCACCAGCACCTGTTGTTCATCCGCCGCCAGCATCGGCAGCTCGCCGACCCGCTGATGTGTGTCGATCACCATCGCCTGCAACAGCCGCGTCCAGTGCTGCGCCATGCGCGTGATGGTCGGTGCGTCGAACAGGTCGCTGGCGTAGGTCAGCGCGGCGTGCAGCTTGCCGCTCTTTTCATAGGTGTCGAGGGTCAGGTCGAACTGCGTGGTGCGCCCTTCCCACTCGATCGCGCCCAGCACCAGGCCGGACGCGGTACTGATGCTGGACATGTCCGCAACCTGCGGCTGGTGGTTGTACATCACTTGGAACAACGGCGTGTGGCTGAGGCTGCGCTCCAGTTTCAGCGCTTCGACCAGACGCTCGAACGGCAAATCCTGATGGGCCTGGGCACCGAGCGCAGTCTCCTTGATGGCACGCAGCAGATCGTCAACGCGAGTGTGGCCATCGAGCCGGGTGCGCAGCACTTGGGTGTTGACGAAGAAGCCGATCAGGCCTTCGATTTCCGCTCGGTTGCGATTGGCAATCGGCACGCCGACACGGATGTCGGTCTGTCCGGTGTAGCGATGCAGCAGCGCGTTGAACGCACCGAGCAACAGCATGAACAGGGTGATGTTGTGTTTCTGCGCGGTGGCGCGCAGTTGCTCGGCCAGTTGCGTGTCGACGGCGAATTCGTAGCGTGTGCCGCGATAACTCGGCATCGCCGGGCGCGAGTGGTCGGTCGGCAATTCGAGCACCGGGTGTTCGTCGCCGAGTTGTGCTTGCCAGTAATCGAGTTGGCGCGCTTGCTCGCCCGCCTCCAGCCAGCGGCGCTGCCACAAGGCGTAGTCGCTGTACTGGATCGGCAGCGGCGCGAGTTGCGGTTGTGCACCGGCCTCGAAAGCGTCGTAGCAGCGGATGAATTCGTCGATCAGCACGTTCATCGACCAGCCGTCGGACACGATGTGGTGCAGGGTCAGCAGCAGGACGTGTTCCTGCTCGGCGAGTTTGAGCAAGGTCACCCGCAGCAGCGGGCCGATGGACAGATCGAAGGGCAGCACCGATTGCTGTTCGGCCGCTTGGGCGACGGCACGTTCGCGCTCCGTTTCCGGCAAGGCGCTGAAGTCCACGTGTTTGATGATCAGCGGCGCGCTGGCCGGCACTTGCAGCAAGGTGTCGTCGGCCTGGCGCTGGAACACCGTGCGCAGGGTTTCGTGACGCTCCACGAGGCTGATGAAGGCTTGCTCCAGCGCCGACAGGTTCAACGCTCCGGTCAAACGCACCGCGCCCGGCAGGTTGTAGGCACCACTTTGCGCGTCCAGTTGCCACAGAAACCACATGCGTTGCTGAGCATACGACAGCGCCTGGCGATCCTCGGCCTCGACACCTGCAGGAATGGGGAACCGGGCGAAATCAATGCCTTCCTTTTGCAAGGCCGCAAGGAACATCTGGCGCTTTTCCAGGGGCAACCCGATAAACCGGCGAGCAAGTTTCAAGGAGTCATCAGCATTCATTTCTAAGCATCCGGATCAGTGGCGGGAAGCACAAAGGCACGTCGTCCCTATAAAACGAATGCAGACCGGAAAAATTAGCGAATGAGAATAAGTGTCAGCGGGGAGGTATATCGAGGTCTGTGGACCGCCAAAAATCATTGTGGGAGTGAGCCTGCTCGCGATTGCGGTCGATCATTCAACATTGATGTTGACTGAACCACCGCAATCGCGAGCAGGCTCGCTCCCACAGGGGGATAGGTGATCTTGAGATTGTATTAGGCAGTGGCGGCCATGGCGTGCCGGCGATGGTGAACGTCGAGCTGGTCCTTGATCACGCGCAGCACCTTGGCTTCGTGCTCATGGATGAAGAAGTGACCGCCGGCCAGCATGTCCACGGAAAAACTGCCGTGGGTTTCCTTGCTCCAGCCGATCAGCTGTTCGGTGGTTGCGCGATCCTCTTTGCCGCCGAGCACGTGCACCGGGCATTTCAGCAGCGGACGCTGGATCGGCTCGAAACGGCCGCACAGCAGGAAGTCTGCGCGCAGGATCGGCAGTGTCAGGCTCATCAGCTCTTCATTGGCCAGCACTTCTTCGCTGGTGCCATTGAGGGTGCGCAGTTGCTCGATCAGCTCGGCATCGGTTTTCGGATCGGCGAAACCCTGATCGTAATCAGCCCGCATCGTCGGTGCAGCGGTGCCCGAGGCGAACAGCGCCACCGGTTCCGGGCAACCCAGCGAGCGCAAGGCATGGGCCATTTCACAGGCCAGCAACGCGCCGAGACTGTGGCCGAACAGCGCGTACGGCGCCTTGAGCGTGGCTTTCTGTTCCTGGGCGAGTTGCAGCGCCAGGCGCCGCATGTCGGTGTGCAACGGTTCGCCGAACCGCGCGCCACGGCCCGGCAGCTCCACCGGCTGCAGCTTGAGCCACTCCGGCAGTTTGCGCCGCCAGCGGCTGTAAACCATGGCGCTCGCGCCTGAATAGGGCAGGCACAGCAATGTCAGCTGGGTCACCGGGCTTACCTCGAAAAGTTGTCTGTAAAGAGAACGGACGAGCGCCGCCGGGAATTAGTACAGAGCCCCCTGTAGGAGCCGGCTTGCTGGCGATGGCGGCGTATCAATCGACATTGATGTGACTGACACACCGCTATCGCCAGCAAGCCGGCTCCTACACAGGTAAAACATCATTTCAAATGGCGATAGGTTGGGACCGCGGAACCAAGCACCACCGCCCCCGCCGCAATCGCCACCCAAAAACCGCTGCGCGCGCCAAACGCATCCACCAGCCAACCCGAGCTGGCCGCGCCAATCGCCACGCCAATGCTCATCCCCGTCACCAGCCAGGTCAGGCCTTCGGTGAGTTTGGCCGGCGGCACGATGCGTTCCACCAACGCCATGGCGACAATCAGCGTCGGCGCAAAAGACAGGCCCGCGACGAACACCGCCAGCGCCAACCCGACAATATTGGTCGCCAGCAGCAACGGCAACGTGGTCACCGCCGTCGCCACCCCGCCGTACAGAAACAGTCGCGGCAGCGGCACTTTCGAGCGCAACGCGCCGAACGCCAAACCGGCCAGGCATGAACCGATGGCATACACCGACAACACAATGCTCGCCGCCGCCGGTTGCCCTTGATGCTGGGCGAAGGCCACGCTGACCACATCCACCACGCCGACAATGGTGCCCATGGCGACCATCAACAGCATCAGCAACTGAATCTCGCTGGAACGAATGATCGAGCCCTGATGGTGTTCTTCATGGGGATGTATCGCCGGTTCGGTGTCCCGTTGCAGGACGAACGCCGTGACGCCAATCGCCAGCATCAGCAGTGCCGCCAATGGCCCGGCTTCGGGGAACATCACCACGCACAAGCCTACCGACAGCGGCGGCCCGACAATAAAACAGACTTCGTCGAGCACCGACTCCAGGGCGTACGCGGTTTGCAGTTGAGGCTGGCCGCGATAGACCTCGGTCCAGCGCGCCCGCACCATCGCCGACATGCTCGGCATGCAACCGGCCAGCGCGGCAAACACAAACAGTGTCCATTGCGGCGCCTGCAAACGCGTGCACAACAACACCAGCAACAACGCGCCGCCACCGATCAGTGCCGACACCGGCAAAATCCGACGCTGCCCGAAACGGTCCACCAGCCGCGAAACCTGCGGCGCGCAAAACGCCGTGGCCAAGGCAAACGTCGCTGCCACCGCACCGGCCAATCCGTAGCCGCCCTGCAATTGCGAGAGCATGGTGATCAGGCCGATGCCGGTCATGGAAATCGGCATGCGTGCGATCATCCCGGCCAGCACAAAGGCTCGGCTGCCCGGGGCTTTGAACAGTTCGCGGTAGGGGTTGGCCATGGCTCGGCTCTCGACAAGGGCCTGCAAGTTGCCATACGGCCGCTTAAGGTGGAAGCGGCGAAATGTTGGTTGAATGTGAAGGCCCTATCGCCAGCAAGCCGGCTCCTACAGTGAAACGCGATCAATTGTAGGAGCCGGCTTGCCGGCGATCGAACGTTAACGCGGTCCGCCTGCTTAAACACCCAGGCCCTGTAGGCCACACACCTACAAGCACTAAACAAAACCGCACCGCCCCCGAAAAATCGTTTGTTGCCACTCATTACATCCCCACCTAACATCCCTCCTCAACGGGTACAGCGGAGCTGTCCAACAAAACCCGAATTCAAGGAACCTGAATGAGCCAGCGCATCTACCGCAGCATCGACACCCCACTCCGATCCGGCCTGAACCGCGATGAACTGTGGGAAGGCCCCGACAAAGGCCTGATCAAATGCTGGGAAATCGGCCGCCAACGCGCCGCCCGCTTTCCCGAAATGGCCCAACAATGCCTGGCCGGTGAACTGCCGGTGCTGGGCTGGAAAGGGGGCGTCAGCCGCAGCCTGAAGAAACTCGAAAAGTACGGATCCCTCAAATACCTCGCCCAGTGGCAAGGTTTGCGCGGGGAAGACCTGGACGTTGACCTGGCTGAAGAACGGGCATTGACCTGCTCGCGAACCGGAATGGTGGTGACGTTTACGCCGGATCGGGCGAAGTACTTCAATCAGGTCATGGAAACGGAAGGCTGATCCGCCTCGGAACTCACTGAAAACCGCTCGCGATAGGCTTGCGGCGTCACGCCCATCGCCCGCAGGAAGCTGCGCCGCAACGTCTCTTCGCTGCCAAACCCGCACTGCACCGCGACCCGTTTGATCGGCACGCCGGTATCGCTGAGTAACCGCCGCGCCGTTTCGACCCGAATCAGTTCGATGGCCCGCGCGGGCGTCTGGCCGGTGTCGGCGCGGTAGTGACGGACGAAGCTGCGTTCGCTCATGCCAGCCTGCAAGGCGAGGGTCGGAACGCCCAGGTCCATGGTGAGGTTTTCGCTGATCCAGGCGTGAAGATCGTCGAAACGGTTGCCTTCCTTTTGCAACGACAGGGTCACGCTGAACTGTGATTGACCGCCCGGACGCTTCAAAAACACCACCAACTGCTGCGCCACTTCCAGCGCCATGGTACGACCGAGGTCCTCTTCGACCATGGCCAGCGCGAGGTCGATGCCGGCAGTGACGCCGGCCGAGGTCCAGACCGGGCCGTCGTTGATAAAGATTGGATTGGGTTCGACACTCAAGCGCGGGTGTTTTTGCGCCAACTGCTCGCAACGGGTCCAGTGAGTGACCACCCGCCGGCCATCGAGCCAACCGCTGGCCGCCAGCAAAAACGCCCCGGTACACACCGATGACACCCGCCTACACCCCGCCGCATGCTCACGCACCCAAGCCACCAGCGCCTCATCCTCCGCCGCTGCATAAACGCCCCAGCCGCCGGCAATGATCAGGGTGTCGCTGCCCTGCCCGGGCAACGGTTCGGCCACCAGCGCCAAGCCCGCCGACGACGTCACCGCCCCGCCGCCGCTGGCAATCACCGTCGGCGCGTAAGGCGGCGGCAAGCCTTTCTGGCGGGCAATGTCATTGGCCGAGGCGAATACCTGCAGCGGCCCGGTGACGTCGAGCAGTTGCACGTTGGTGAAGGCGAGCACATGAATAGACTTGGGCATACTTGGCGTAATTCGTGGGGTAATTGGCGTATACGCCAAATCCTACGAGCCTACAGTGAAGCCGTCCACCCACTTCACGAGAAAAACACCATGACGTTGCAGATCGGTTTTCTGTTGTTCCCGCAGGTTCAGCAACTGGACCTGACCGGCCCTTACGACGTACTCGCCTCGCTGCCGGACGTGAAGGTGCATTTGATCTGGAAAGACCTGATGCCGGTCACCGCGAGCACCGGCCTGGTGCTCAAGCCCACCACCACATTCGACGATTGCCCGGCGCTGGATGTGATCTGCGTTCCCGGCGGCAGCGGTGTCGGGCCGTTGATGGAGGATGAGCAGACGTTGGCGTTCATCAAGGCGCAAGCGGTCAATGCGCGGTATGTCACCTCGGTGTGCACCGGCGCGCTGGTACTCGGCGCGGCAGGTTTGCTCAAGGGTAAGCGCGCCACCACTCACTGGGCGTATCACGAGTTGCTTGGACCGTTGGGTGCAATCCCGGTGAAGGATCGGGTGGTGCGCGATGGCAATCTGCTGACTGGTGGCGGGATCACCGCCGGGATCGACTTTGCCCTGACCCTGGCGGCTGAATTGTTTGATAAGGACACGGCGCAATTGGTGCAGTTGCAGCTGGAGTACGCGCCGGCGCCGCCGTTTGAATCCGGTAGCCCGGAATCAGCGCCTCAGAGTGTTTTGGCAGAGGCTCATCGGCGTACGGCGCCATCGTTGCAGCAGCGGACGCTGATCACTGAACGGGCCGCAGCAAATCTCGGCTTGTAGGTAATCAACTGTAGGAGCCGGCTTGCTGGCGATGGCGGAGCGTCAGCAAACACGTTTATCGCCTGAACGGGCGCTATCGCCAGCAAGTCGGCTCCTACAGTTGATGTGTGTGATGGCCGAATCACTTTTCTACGGGCGAAAAAAAACCCGCCAGAGGCGGGTTTTTCCCAAGACCATTGTCGACTCCCTGTCGGTAGCGAATCCTTGCTGATGGTCGATCATCCGTGATCCTGAAGCGCTTCCTGTGCTTCAGTTGATGTGGCTAGATTACGCATCGGATCCAATGTGCAATAGACGACATAGCTACCATCGCGTGTAAGACATTCGCTATACCAGCCCTTCCGAAAACCCTTAGGCGCCTCAGGTATCGAGCGCTCAAGCCGCGAGTTTCGCGGCCTGCAGCGGAGCTACGACGGGCAGCACCTGCGCCATGGTGATCATTCTTCCTGTCTCACCCGGGCTTTGGCGGTTTCAGCCAAAAACTGTTCAATGTTGTTCATCTGTTCCTCCCAGCCCCGGCTGTCCATGCGGAAAGCCTTTTCGCGGCGTGTCTGGGGGATGTGATCGAAACCGGACTCGGACACCTTGAGCAACGTACCTTCAGGGTGGTCCTCCAGCTCGAACTTCACCAGCGTGGTGGGTTCCTGGGAATAGTCGACATCCGCGCGCACCGCGTAGGGGTGCCAGCGAAACGAAAACACTCGCTCCGGCTCGACCCGCTCCACCAGCACATTCCACAAAACGTGCTCATAACCGGGGTACGTGACCTGCCCCTGAGTCCACTCACCGGCGACAAAACGCTTGCCTTCCAATGCCACGCCAAACCATTGCCCGAACGCTTCGGCATGGGCCAGCACACGCCAGACCTGCGAGCGCGGGGCTTTAAGCAGGATCTTCCTTTCGATGCGATCTGATGCTGGGTTCATAAGTCACCTCCTGTACTGAACAGTAGGCCTGTGTGACCACAAGTCCAACCCTAAAGTTGTACCAATCGGGCCTCTCAATCAACCTGCCTGAAATATTCGGCCGCACATCCGGGCCAAAGTTCGGCGCTGAGAACAAGAGTCAACGGGCGGGAGCTGCTACCGTTTGCAGGGACGACATTGACCAGACAAGGAAGATTCATGCAGCCCTCACTCACGGAACGTTATCGCGGCGCCCTGCTGGGCCTGGCCTGCGGTGATGCCGTCGGCACCACGGTCGAGTTTCAGCCACGTGGTTCGTTCAGGCCCCTGACCGACATGGTGGGCGGCGGCCCATTCAACCTGAAACCCGGGCAATGGACCGATGACACCTCAATGGCGTTGTGCCTGGCCGAAAGCCTGCTGAGCAAAAACGGCTTCGATGCCGCCGACCAGATGGGGCGCTACCTCAATTGGTGGCAACAGGGTTACATGAGTTCGACCGGGGAATGCTTCGACATCGGCATGACGGTGAGCGAGGCTTTGGCCCGGTATCAGCAAACCGGCGAACCCTTCGTTGGTTCAACCGATCCCTATACGGCAGGGAACGGTTCGTTGATGCGGCTGGTGCCGGTGGTTTTGTATTACTTCCCCGACCGTAACCGGATCAGCGAGTTCTCCGCTCACAGTTCCCGTACGACACACGCCGCGCCTGAAGCTGTTGAGTGCTGCCAGTTGTTCGCCGAGCTGACAGGTAACGCGTTACAGGGCGCGGCCAAAGCGGATTTACTCCGCTTGCCGGCCACGACCTTCCTGCAGTCAAAAGTCGCCGCCATCGCACGCGGCGATTACTTCGACAAATCCGAAAGCGCTATCCGTGGCAGCGGTTACTGCGTCGCCTCGCTGGAAGCCGCGCTGTGGTGTTTTCATCACACCGACAGCTTCGAAGCCGCCATCCTGAAGGCCGCCAACCTGGGCGATGACGCCGATACCACCGCCGCCATCGTTGGTCAGTTGGCCGGCGCTTTCTACGGTGTCCAGGCCATTCCCGAACGTTGGCTGGCGAAGTTATACCTGCGCGAAGACATCGAGGTTTACGCGGATCAATTGCTCAAGGCTTCAGGCGCTGACACCGCAAGTAAATGAGGCTTCGCTACACTGCACCTCTTCTTTTCCTGTCACAGCGAGTTTCCCATGAATCCACGCGTGCTCCTGGCGCTGACGCCGTTGCTGTTCACCACCGTTGCCCATGCCGTCGATTGCGACAACGCCACCGACCAGGCCACGATGAATCAATGCGCGGCGCAGCAGAACAAGGCGGCGGACAAGGAGTTGAATGCGCTTTACCAGCAGATCAACGCGCGCTTGAAGGACAGCCCCGAGAGCAAGAAGCAGTTGATTGGCGCGCAACGGGCGTGGATCGGGTTCCGGGATGCCGAGTGCAAATTTTCGGCGTCCGGGGTTGAGGGCGGGAGTGTTTATCCGTTGATTTACAGCAATTGCATCACCGACCTGACCAAGGCTCGGGTGGAGGCTTTCAAAACTTACTTGAAGTGCCAGGAGGGGGATTTGAGTTGCCCGGTGCCGGGGCAGTAAGTTCTCTAGCGTTTTCCATGGCCTCTTCGCGGGCAAGCCTCGCTCCTACAAGGAATCACCGAAACCCGTAGGAGCGAGGCTTGCCCGCGAAGGCGTCCTTTCAAACGCCGCGATTACCGGACAAATATCTGCGCCGTGGTAATCGCCATATCCCCACCCGGCAACTTGATGCTGCCCACCTGTTTCAGGCTGTCGGCATCAAAAATCGCCACATCGTTAAACGTCCCCGCCAGGTAAATCTTGCTGCCGTCCTTGTTGAAGGAAATGCAGTAGTAGGAATGATCCAGCGTCGCCGCCTGGAGCATTTTCTTTTCCTTGATGTCGTACTTCGCCAGGCGATTGAGCACGCCGAACATCAGGTTCGGGTCCTTCGGCGAGCGCATGCCGCTGAAGTAGATTTCCGTCAGCGGGCCGAAGTCGGTGGTTTCGGTCTTGCCGGTTTTCAGGTCGATGCTGAACAGCCCGTACAGGTACTCGGCGGTCAACGGATCCTGCTTCTTGTCCTTGAACTTTGCCGCGGTGTAGAGCAGCGAGAAGTCATGGCGATAGGTCTGCTGGTTCCACACGTAGAGCACGTCCGGTGCGCTGTAGTTCGCCCGTTTCCAGTGACGACTGGGGATCAGTACGTCGAATTTTCCGGTTTTCACATCGACCTTGTAGACGTCCGCCCCGGCCACATACAGCGTACCGTCGTCGCCACTCTGCATGATGGTCAGCTGCCGTGGCGCCGGGAAACTGCGCACGGGTTTGGCATCCATGCCGGCGTCGGTGGCGTAGACATCCAGTCGCGGCTGCTGAACTTCGTAGCGGTCATTGAGCATCAACGTCGGGTTGGCAACGGTGAACAGCTCCTTGCCGTCATGACTGAGGGTGAAGGCGAACATCGACCTCGCTTTCTCCCCTGGCTTCTGGGTGATGCTGGCGTGGAACACCTGTTTGCAGCTGTCCAGCTCGACGCCGTAGACATCCGCGTAGTGATTGTTCAGCACGTAAGCGGTCTTGCGATCCGGCGACAGCTGAACAGTGCCCGGACCAAAGGCGTCGGGCATCTTGCAGGTTTTGAACAGCGTGTCCGTGGCCAGGTCGATCACGTGCAGGTTGTTCGGGTAATTGGTGGTCAACATGTACTCGTGACCGTCTTGCAGAGCAGTGTTTTCATCGGCCAGAACAGTGAGCGAACAGGTGCTCAGGACGGCAAACGCGGCCAGGCCGCAGGCTTTGATGCTAGGCATGCTGGAATCCTTCTTGTCTGTCCGATCACTTGTCTTTAGGGAAGACAGTGCCAAGGTTGCGCCAGTTGTCGTTGGACGCCTGGGCATCCTTGTTCCAGTCCGGGTAGGTGCTCATCATGTCCGGCACCTGGGCCGGCCACCAGCAAGGGTCGGAGCAGCCATAAAGGTCGGCTTCCATCGGCTGGCACAGCGACGACACACCGCCAAACGCATCGATTTCCCAGCCCGGGTCGGTGGTCGAGGCGCAGCCCGCGACAGAGCTCATCGCCACCACTTCTTCGATGCGGTTATCGGCCGCGGCTTCATCGAGTTTCAACGCTTTGTTATTGATTGCCTTGAGATGTTTCATATCAGTGAGCCTTGCGCGGAGTGATGTAGCTGCTGATAAACGCAGGGTTGTTGGCCATGATCCGGGTGTAGACCTCGATGCCGAAGTCCACCCAGTCACGCATCAGTTCGCAGTAGTGATAGGTCGGGTGGGTCGGGTCGCCGTAACGGGCGTAACTCTCGTGGTAGCAGCCGCCGGAGCAGAGGTTACGGATCTGGCAGTCTTCGCAGCCGGTGTTGGTACGGTCGAGACGCTGGGACAGGAAGTCGTTCAACTCCACCTGTTTCACACCGCTGTGCACGTTGCCGAAGGTTGGTAGCGAAGAGCCGGTGAAACGGTGGCACAGGTTCAGTTCACCCTTGTGATCCACCGCCAGCATTTTCAGGCCGGCGCCGCACGGCAGGGCTTTTTTGTGGCCTTCGTGGATGTCCGTGATCAACTGGTGAAGGTTGGAGAAGCCGATGTTGCGGTGCTCCAGCGCCGCTTCCAGATAACGCCGACCGAGCGCCTTCATGTTGGCGAACACCTGCACCAGTTCATCACTGGTGAGGTTGAAGCTGCTGATGTCGCCGGAAGTCACCGGAGCAAAGCCGACTTCGGCAAACCCCAGCTCGTTGAACAAGTGATCCCAGATGGTTTCGACGTCGGTAACGCCGGTGGTCAACGTCACTCGCGCGCCCACCGGACGACTGTTGTAGCGCGACAGCAGCATCTCGGCCTTGCGCCGCACCACGTCGTACGTGCCCTGCCCGCCCACGGTGATGCGGTTGCGGTCGTGCACGGTTTTCGGCCCGTCGATACTGACGGAGAGCCCGAAACGGTGGGCGTTGAGGTAGTCCACGGTTTCTTCGGTGAGCAGCGTGGCGTTGGTGGTCATCACGAACTCGACGAACTTGCCGGCTTCGCGAAAACGCTTCTCACAGTAATCGACCATGTACTCGATCAGCTTGCGATTGCTCAACGGTTCGCCGCCGAAGAACACCACGGTGAAACGCTCTTCATCCGGCGATTCGCGCAGCAGCATTTCCACTGACGCAATCGCCGTTTCAACGTCCATTTTCTTGCCCGCCGACGGCTTGTCGAGGTCTTCCTTGTAGCAGTAGGTGCAGCTCAGGTTGCAGCCGGTGTTGACGTTGAGCACCACGGTATTGATCGCGGTGCGCTCGACCCGTTTGGTGCCAATGTCCGGGGTCAACGGCGAACCGTCGCTGACCAGTTCCAGCGAGATCAGCTCGCGCAGGGTCTCGGTGATTTCTTCGCCGTTGAAACGTGCGGCCAGGCGCTGGATCAGGTCGTCCGACGAACAGCCTGGACCGCGCAAGGTATCGATGATGGTGCCCGTCAGCTCATCACTGGCGAACAGCGAACTGCTGGGAATGTGGAACAGCATGCGGTCGGCGTCGACGTGCACTTCGTGCAGATTCCGCTCGACCAGATTCAAAATAGCGCCCATTGCAACCTCCTGTGCAGACCTCCTTCACGAGGCCTGCGGTCATTCCAAAAAGTGTCTGAAACGGTTAACGGTCAGCCAACTCATGGAATGGGTGGATTGTTCCAGCGTTGCACGGTGACGATCATGTGGCCCTCGCCGGTCAGGGATTTCCCTGCGTCGTCGACGGCGGCGATCACCTTGAGGTTGCCGGCATTGTTGGTGGACATTTTGCGTTGCGGGTTCGGCCCGGCATCGCCCGGTGTGAACACGCCGCTGTCAGCCTGCATGGTGCCGGCGAACTTGACGTCTTCGTCTTCCTTGGCGCGGTCGTCGAAGGCTTCGACTTTCCATTGCGCCGGGAACACGCCGATGCGATATGGTTTGCCGTCAGCGCCCTTGCCCCAGGCTTCAGCGTCGAAACGGCCCTGGACTTTCGGCGTCGAACCACCGCCCTCGCCGATCCGCGCCACCGAGAACTCGGGCACGACTTTGACTTCGGCGATTTTGCTGTAGACCGACAGGGTCGGGCCTTTCAGCGTGCCGACGGTGACGTTGCGCAGCCCCGGCTGGGCATTGGCGGCTGCCTTGAGCTTGACGCGCATACGCTGCGGACTTTGCTCCAGCACTTCGACCACTTCCACGCCTTTGCCGAAGCTCGGCTTACCGCTGAGACCGCTGCCGACCAGGGTCACTTCTGACACGCTGCCGGCCTTCAGGTAACCCGGCTGCACGGCGAGCAAACGACTGCTGCCCTGCTTGGCCGCGACGAAGTCCAGACCCCGTTCATCGTGCTCGGCCTCGAACATCCGGCCTTGCATCGCATTGCCCTGGGCGGCGAACACCTGGCGCATGGTCACGCCGTCGATGGTCACGTTGCCGCGCCATTCGTAGCCGGTGTAGAGAATCGCGCTGCCGTCGCCATTGAACGGCGTACCGTCGGCGTATTGGCCTTTGACGCTGACCTTGAAGGTGTCGTCGCCAGCGGCGGTCACGCTCATCACCCCGGCCAGTTCACCTTTGCCCGGCAAGTGGCCGCTGAAGCTCCAGTCACCGGCAAACGCTTCGGCTTTGGGTGCTGCGCTCAGCCATTTTTTCCAGGCCGGGTTGTCCAGCGGATAACGCTTGGCCAACAGCGGCACCATGTCTTTGCGGGCAATGTCGAACCAGTCGCGGTCGCGGGCCAACGCCTGGTATTCGAGGGACGGCCATTGACCGAGGTGGAAATTCACCAGGCGCTCCCATTCCTGGGCCGGACGCCGTTGCAAGGCGACCCGCGCACCGGAGTGGCAGCGACCGCACATCTGGCTGGTCTGGTCGTCGAACTTCTCGACGGTATTGAGTCGACGCTCCAGCGCGTAACGCACGCCGTCCGTCTCGCTCGGCGCCAGGCCCTGAGTGTCAGCCAGGTATTTGACCAGGGTACGGCGATCGTCATCGCTGATCTGCAAACCATGCATGGTCTGCATCCGGGCGATGCTCATCAGCCAGCCTTCCGGGGTCTTGCGCTGGTGGCTGATGCGGCTCAGGGTGTTTACGGCTTCAGGGGTGTGACAGCCCTGACAGGTTTCCTTGAGGATGGTCTGGGCGTCGCGGGCTGCCAGGCTGTCAGGCGAATGCAGCGCCACACACGCGGCCACGGCCAGCAGACTGACGCTCAGGCCTGATCGGAGTTTTCTCTTCATCAACGTCGAACCTCGCACGGTGCTTTCTTATTTTTGTGGCTTATCGTTTTTATGGTTTCTGCCGCCGGCGGCGCACCGCAGACGGAGGCAAGAGAAACGTCTGCGATGAGCAATACACGGAGCGTGCCAGCTTGCCGATTACCTTTTTTATCAAGCATTTGCGTGAAGTTGAATGCGATTGGCCATGCTTGATCGAGAGCGCGTGCGTCTAATATCGCGACAGTTGTTGCAGTCTGAGACAAGCATAGATGCCTTAACCGGGACAGCTCATCGCACGACGATTGACGACAGGCCCGTGCGGGGGCGAAATGGTTGTTCACCAATTGCCGTTCAGGGGATAACGAAATGGCAAACATCACTGTCCTGGCGGGGGACTTTCTGCAGGGTGACGGAGAGTACAGAGACGGCGTTTTCACCTTGAGAACGTCGCTTCACCCGTGGCCCGGCATCACCCTGCCACTCTCCTCGTTCAAAAGCGTGGAAGTCGCCAACGAAGAGTCGATCAACAACATCAAGGACGCCATCGGCTTTGGCGTCGCCGGCGCCATGCTGCTGGGGCCCATCGGCGCGATTGCCGGTTTCATGCTGGCGGGAAAAGAAACCGAAGTGACCTTTCTGGCAACGCTGAAAGACGACAAAAAGCTGCTGGCCGCCGTTGATAGCAACACGTTCGACGAGATTTCCCGGAAAATAGCAGCCTGATTGCCTGACGCGAGCCGCACCGGCCTTCAACGGTGCGGCTTGTCGCCGGTTCAGATGGAATAGGTGGGATGAATGCTCTTGTGCGCCTCGATTTCCTGGCGCATGTCCGCCACCAGCGTGGCGATGGCATGGGGACTGTCCAGTGTCCACACCGGAACATGGGTGGCGATCAGGTCCACTTTGCCCGTCATGCAGTCACAGACCCGGATCGTCATGGACTGGTCCGCTTCCATGTTGCAGGTGCAGACGGCGGGTAGAAAACTGTGTTCGATGATGCTTTGAATTTCCAGGGTTGAAAGGAACATCGCAACCTCCCTTACGCCAGATGTATAGCAGGGGAAATGCTCCGTCATTTCACCACCGAGCCTGAAAATTCTATTCCCCAAAGGTGGGGGGCTCAAGGGCGCAACCCGGTTGCTCGTCGTCTCGACGGGTGGTCATCGGCGCTCAAGGTATCGCGCTTTGCGCCGATAACCTGCTACACCAAACGTTAAGGGAATGACGACATGGCAATTTCTTTAAATGCAGCCTTGATCCAGCCATCGGCCGCTCAGCTCAGCCAGTCCAGCCAACCACTGACCGCGAAAACGCTGACTGAAGACCTGCAGAAAACAGCGGTCAACATCAATCCGGCAGCGATTTACCATCCAGGCGATGAAACCCCGGCACCCAGTCCGGCCATGGAATCGATCGAGACCTGGATCGGCCGATCCCAGTCACCTGACTTCCCGCAGGTTGCCGAGCGGCACAAAAATGCCCATCAATCGCTGAAATACTCCTTCGAAGAGTTCCAGTCAGCGTTGGCCCACGCCTATCCGGATCTCGCCGACAAAAAATTCGGCTTCACCATTCAAGCGGATGGAAGCCTCAAAGCCCTCAACAGTTCAGGCCAGCTCAGTTCTTCCGATATGAACCGGCTGAACAATCTGCTGAATGCTTCCAGTTCGCTGAAATCGGCAGCGAGCAGTTACCGCGACGCCTCCATCGACCTGGTGGCCGCCGACTCCGTATGGGGCGGCAGCTACGTGGGCGGGTACAACCTGAACAAGGAAAACTTCGCCAACACCATCGATCTGGGTGCCCTGTTCTTGAAGAAAGGCTCGGTGCCAAACGCTGAAACCCTGAACGGCTTCTTCTCTTCCCAGTTGTGGAGTAAAGGCGAGCGGATGACGCGGGAGACGGAAACGGTGATGTTGGCCGAGCGCAACAAGATCGACGTGACGGCCTGATTCCGACAACAGGCGCGGAGTGCCCGAATCAGCTCAGGCCCCGTCGTTGGCCTGAGCTGAAAAAACCGTCTCTTGAATCTCAGCCGCCGTCGCGATTTGCGACAACACAGCGGAACCCGACGGCCCCGAATTTCATCCCACGCCCGCCGCCAAAGGGCTATCCGGCCCTTCCGGACAGTTGGCACAGCCATTGCGAAAGCCTCGTTCTCACGAACAACAAGAGGCCTCGCCATGACGCTCCCCTACCTGCTTCCCGCCACCTCGGCGTTCATCCAGCGCGCCCCGCGCATGCTTATCGGCGGCGACTGGGTCGAGGCTGCCGACGGCCAGACCATGCCACTGCACAACCCGGCCACCGGCGAAGTGCTGTGCGTGGTGCCGCGGGCCACGCCCGAAGACGTTGACCGTGCGGTGCTCGCGGCGCGTCAGGCGTTCGATGATTCCGCCTGGACCCGCACCCGCCCCCGCGAGCGGCAGAATTTGCTGTGGAAACTCGCCGACCTGATGGAACGCGACGCCGAACTGCTGGCGCAGCTGGAATGCCTGAACAACGGCAAGAGCGCGGCGGTGGCCCAGGTGATGGACGTGCAACTGTCCATCGACTTCCTGCGCTACATGGCCGGTTGGGCGACCAAGATCGAAGGCTCCAGCGTGGAAGTGTCGTTGCCGCTGATGCCAAACGATCAGTTCCACAGTTTCATTCGTCGCGAAGCGGTGGGCGTGGTCGGCGCCATCGTCGCCTGGAACTTCCCGCTGCTGCTGGCCTGCTGGAAACTCGGCCCGGCCCTGGCCACCGGTTGCACCGTGGTGCTCAAACCCGCCGACGAAACCCCGCTGACTGCCTTGAAACTCGCTGAGCTGGTGCTGGAAGCGGGTTATCCCGAAGGCGTGTTCAACGTGGTCACCGGCACCGGCATCACCGCCGGTTCGGCGCTGACCCACAACCCGCTGGTGGACAAGCTGACCTTCACCGGCTCCACCGCCGTCGGCAAGCAGATCGGCAAGATCGCCATGGACTCCATGACCCGCGTCACCCTGGAACTGGGCGGCAAATCGCCGACCATCGTCATGGCCGACGCTGACCTGAAGACCGCCGCCGCAGGTGCTGCCAGCGCGATTTTCTTCAACCAGGGCCAGGTCTGCTGTGCCGGTTCGCGGCTGTATGTGCAGCGCAAGCATTTCGACAATGTGGTGGCGGACATCGCCGACATTGCCAACGCCATGAAGCTCGGCAACGGGCTGGACCCGAGTGTCGAGATGGGGCCGCTGATCTCGGCGCGCCAGCAGGAACGGGTTTACGGGTACATCGAAAAGGGTCGGGAAAGCGGTGCGACGATTGCCTGCGGCGGTGAACAATTCGGGCCGGGATTCTTCGTCAAACCGACAGTGATCGTTGATGTCGACCAGAAGCACTCGCTGGTGCAGGAGGAGATCTTCGGGCCGGTGCTGGTGGCGATCCCGTTTGATGATGAGGCCGATGCGTTGCGCATGGCCAACGACAGTCCCTACGGGCTCGGCGCGAGCATCTGGTCGAATGATCTGGCGGCGGTGCACCGGATGATCCCGCGGATCAAATCCGGTTCGGTGTGGGTCAATTGCCACAGCGCCCTGGACCCGGCGCTGCCGTTTGGCGGGTACAAG